>JANXUO010000358.1 GCA_025356245.1 Hymenobacter sp. | reverse complement strand
CATCGAAGCCTACCGCGCCGTGGTGGACGATTACACCGTGGTGCGCCCCGCCACCTACGCCACCACCCTGCGCGTGAGCGAAGTGCGCCGCGCCGGGCGCTGGCAGTCGGCCGTGGGCGGCATCCGCATTTCGCTGCCCCGCGTGGCGGGCATTGCCGCGCCCAGCTACGGGCAGGTGTACGTCATCCACGGCCACCCCGACCGCAGCAAGGCTCCGCTCAACCCCGGCGAGTTCGACTACCGCCGCTACCTCGACTACCGCCAGGTCTATCATCAGCAGTACATTCACCCCGACCAGTACCGCATCGTGGGCCTGGCCCCGCCCAACGTACTGGTGGCCCTGAGTATGCGCTGCGCCCGGCAGCTCGACGCCGTTTTTCGGCACTACCTCCGGCAGAAGCGCGAGTACGCCATTGCCTCGGCCCTGGTGCTGGGCATTAAGGATGAGGTGGATGCCGACACCAAAAGCGCCTACACGGCTACCGGCACCACGCACATCATGGCAGTATCGGGCTTGCAGGTGGGCCTGGTGTTCCTGGCGTTTTCGTGGCTGATGAAGCAGGTGTTTGGGCGGCTGCTGGGCCGCCTGCGCGGCTACCGGCTGGCCGTGGCCGGGCTGGGCCTGGTGGTGGTGTGGAGCTACGCTTTCCTCACGGGGCTCTCGGCCTCGGTGCTGCGGGCGGCGGTTATGTTCTCGTTCATCATCATTGGTCGCGCCCTGCAACGGCCCGATACCATCTTCAACACCCTGGCCACCGCCGCCTTCGGCCTGCTACTCTGGAATCCGTTTCTGGTGGCCGACGTGGGCTTTCAGCTTTCGTTTCTGGCCGTGCTGAGCATCGTGTACCTGCAGCCGCGCATTGCCGGTTGGCTGGCGGCCGGGGCCTGGCTGCGCAACCGGCAGCGCAGTTGGCAGCCCCGCCCCGTGCGCTGGGCCTGGCGGGCCGCCGCCTGGAGCGCCGAAACCATCTGGCAGGCCACCGCCCTGAGCCTGGCCGCGCAGGTGGCCACGTTTCCGCTCAGTCTGTTTTATTTCCATCAGTTCCCGCTCAGCTTTCTGTTTTCGAACCTGGTGGCGGTACCCATCTCCAGCTACGCCGTGTACGTGGGCCTGGCGTTGCTTTTGACGAAGGGCGTGGTGGTGCTCGTGGGCCTGCTGCTGCCGGCTGTTATCAACCACTGGCTCGACTACCTGCCGCAACTCGTGGGCCGGGTCTTCGAGTTTATGGTGTGGTGCTTCAACGAATACATCTTTTGGATTAGCCGCGTCCTGGCCGGGGCGGTGGTCGATAATATCCGCGTTTCGGCGCTGGAGACGCTGCTTTTGTTCGGCAGCATCGGGCTGGTACTGGCCTACTTTGGCAGCCGCCGCACGGTGTGGCTGCGGGTGGCGCTGGGGGCGGCGGTGCTGTACGCGGGCAGCCGCGTGGCCGTGGCCGCTGCCTTGGTGCCCACCCGCGAGTTCATCGTGTACAGCATTCCGCGCCGCTCGGCGGTGGGGTTCTGGCGCGGCAACTCGGCGCTGTTCGTTACCCCCGACAGCCTCCCGCTCAACCAAACCGAGCGCACGTACCGCCTGCGGCCCGGCATCATTCAGCGCGGGGCGCGGCGCACCCGGTTTTCGGTGGGCTGGCGCAACTGCCCGCTGCCCGTGCGCCGCCTGGCCGACGCCGACAGCGCCACCGCCTGGCGCTACGCCCGGCCCGGCCCCGTGGTGCTGGCTACCTGGCAGGGCCTGCGCATCGGGTTTTTGGCCGGCCGGTTGTCGGCGGCCACCCGCCCGGTGCCGCTCGACGTGCTGGTGCTGCGCCGCAACGCCCGCGTGAAACCCGAAACCCTGGCCGCCGTGTTCGGCCCCCAAACCCGCGTAGTATTCGACAGCTCGTGCAAAATATGGTACGTGGCCCGGCTCGATTCGGCGTTGCGGGCCCAGGGTTTCAGCACCTGGGACGTGACGGAGCGTGGCGCGTTTCATTTGAAGCCGCGTAGGTCGCCGTAGGCTGAAATGATGGGCGGGTTACAACTCATGTCCAAGTGCTTCCGTCGCCAAAAGCAACCATTCCGGCTAAAATTTCATCCAATATCCTACGCAACTTCGTTCTTTACTTAGCCTACCGGCCCTAATTTCGCCCCGCTCGTTCCTCATCGCTGCCCCATGGAAAACATCCTCGCCCCCGAACTCGAAGCCCTGCGCTACATCACCTACGATTGCCAGGAGCGCCTCGGCTACATTACCCTCAACCGCCCCGACAAGCGCAATGCCCTGAACGCCGACGTGGTAACCGAGTTGAAGCTGGCGTTCGAGTTTGCCGAAAACGACGAACGCTGCAAGGTCATCGTGCTGCGGGCCAACGGCGAGGTCTTCTGCGCCGGCGCCGACCTGGGCTACATCCAGGACCTGCAAAACTTCGGCTACACCGACAACCTCGACGACTCAACCCACCTCATGCAGCTCTTTCATCAGATTTATACCTTGAAAAAAGTGGTGATTGGCGAAGTGCAGGGCCACGCCCTGGCCGGTGGCTGCGGCCTAGCCGCCATCTGCGACCTCACCTTCGCCGTGCCCGAGGCTAAATTCGGCTACACCGAGGTCAAAATTGGTTTCCTGCCCGCCATCGTCAGCGTATTTCTGCTGCGTAAAATAGGCGAAGCCAAAACCAAGCAGCTGCTGCTCAGCGGCGACATAGTTTCAGCGCAGGCCGCCCAGGACTTGGGTCTTATCAACTTCTTGACCCCCCGCGCCGAGCTGGCCGATACCGTGCGCACCTACGCCCAACGCTTGTGCCGCGAAAACTCGGGCCAAAGCATGGAAATCACCAAAGAAATGCTGGCCGCTATGCCCGAAATGGACCTCGAAGAGGCCCTGCGCTACGCTGCCCAGCGCAACGCCGGAGCCCGCGGCTCGGCCGATTGCCGCCAGGGGATAGCCGCTTTTCTCAACAAAGAAAAAATGAGCTGGTAGGTTGTCTTAAGCTGTTGGCTACTAGCTGATGGCTGTTAGCTTTTTGTTGTGGGCGAACCTGAATCAAAAACAAAACCTGCGCCCTGCCAGCTAACAGCCATCAGCTAGTAGCCAACAGCTCAAAAAAATGCCTTTCATAGCCTTCGCCACTTTTGCTTTTATGGAGTTTTGGGCGTGGTTCATGCACCGCTTTGTGCAACATGGACTACTGTGGAGCCTGCACCGCTCGCACCACGTGCGCCCCAGCCCGCGCCCCTTCGAGCGCAACGACTGGTTTTTTGTGGTTTACGGGACCATTTCCACCGCCCTCATTGCCAGCGCCGGCGATGGTAGCCACTGGTGGTTTTGGGTGGGCGTGGGCATTGCCGCCTACGGTACGGTGTATTTTTTTGTGCACGACGTGCTGATTCACGGCCGCCTGCGCTTCTGGAAAAAATCAGACAACACCTACCTGCGTGCCCTTAACATGGCCCACAAAATGCACCACAAAACCCAGGGGCGCGACGGCTCCGTGGAATTTGGGTTGCTGTGGGTGTCGCCCAAGTACCTGGCCCTGGCTCGCCAGAAAAAAAACGAGCGGGCCAACGCCCCGAACCCCACGCAATAAGCGGCTGCTTACGCCGCCTAAACATCTGCCCGGTCACCGCGCTTTCTTTTGCTCATTTCATCACACCCGCGAGCCGTGTCGGCGTATTCCATTGGCGATTTAGAGCAGTTCTCGGGCATTAAGGCCCACACCATCCGGATGTGGGAGCAACGCTATCGTTTACTACGGCCCAAACGCACGGCCACTAACATCCGCACTTACTCGGCCGCCGACCTGCGCCGGCTCCTCAACGTGGTTACGCTCAGTAGTCAAGGTCGTCGCATCTCGCAGATAGCGACTCTGCGCGACGACGAGCTGGCCGCTGCCGTGCTCGACTATTGCGCCGATGCCCCCAACCACAACCACACCGTAAACGCCCTGCTGGCTGCCCTGCTCACCTTCGATGAGCCGGCGTTGAACCAGCTGTTTACTAAATCCACCCAGCAACTCGGTTTTGAGGACATGATGCTGCAAGTGGCCTACCCGCTGCTTCAACGCATTGGGCTGATGTGGACGGCTGGCTACGTAAGCCCCGCCCCCGAGCACTTACTTTCGCACGTGCTGCGCCAAAAAATGGCCGCTGCCACCGAGGCCCTGCCGAGCGTAGTGCCCGATAACGCCCGGCGGTGGGTACTATTCTTGCCCACCAACGAGCTGCACGAGCTGGCTCTGCTGTTCATGAATTTTGCTCTGCGCCGCCGGGGGCAGCACACGCTTTACCTGGGGCAAGACTTGCCCTTGAGCGAGTTGCCGTCGGTATGCGAGGCCTATGCACCCCACATGGTGTTGTCGGTATTCACCACCCAGCCCGAGCGCAACGCCGTCGCTGATTATGCCGCCGAGCTGAGCCAGCACTGCCCAAACGCTGAACTGGTGCTTTACGGCCCCTTGGTGCGCACCGAGCACCTGACCTGGCCTTCCAACTGCCGCCGTCCCACCACCATGACGGATTTTCTGGAACTGCTGGAAACGGTGTGGGTGCGCGAATAAACGCAGCTTATTGCGCAATTACCAAAATTAATGTTGCGGGTAGATAGAGGCGAAAGTCGAGTTCTGTTACTCGCAATACTTGCCTGTGCCCATTGGTCTGGGTTGGCCCAACTGCCATGCCAATGCGGTGAAGTATTTGATAGAGTTGGTGTTGACCTAATTTAAAAATCACGGTATCACCTGTCCGCTGTCCTATAAAATGATATTGAATATATTTATTCGGTACCGATAGAAGCTAAAAAGACAAGTCATCTGGAAAGAAAGCTGAGGAACGGTTCATCCACATCATGTGGATTTGCGTTCTGGGGCTTACATTTGTTTAAGATTCTGCCACCAAAAGCTAAACAACATGACTTCGTTAGAATTCACCTCCCAAGTGCAGAAAATTTCCATCACGTTGCGGCCCGCGGCCATGAACCTGACCCGCGATGCTGACGACGCCAAAGACTTGGTGCAGGAAACACTACTTAAGGCGCTGCTGAACAAAGAGAAGTTTAAGGCAGGTACCAATCTGAAGGCATGGTTGTACACCATCATGCGCAATACCTTCATCAACAACTACAATAAGGTCACCAAGCGCAGCTCCAACATCGACAGTACGGAGTATTTTCAGTACTTTAATACCGACCAGAACTACATCACCCACAACGGCGCTACGTCCGATTTTGTGGTACGCGACATCAACGAGGCCATTGCCGGGCTGGGCAGCGACTACCGCACCCCGTTCATGATGTACTACGTCGGCTACAAATACCTGGAGATTGCCGAAAAGCTGCAAATTCCCATCGGCACCGTAAAAAACCGCATTCACATTGCCCGCAAAGAGTTAAAGTCAGCACTGCACGTGTACGCACCCTCCGGCGGGTCGGCCGCTGCCGACCTAGCCGATGCG
>JANXUO010000353.1 GCA_025356245.1 Hymenobacter sp. | reverse complement strand
TGCTTGCTGTGGGCTTTGGATTCGGGAGAAAGTACGTCGGCGATGGAGGACATGAGGGTGGGGTTGGGTTTGCGGGGGCAAAGGTAACAGGGAGAGGCTGCCAAGGGTTCGGGTGGGCCGCATCACCAAGCCGTATTTGGGCTCACCGAGGCATCGATTCAACGCGCAGGCTCGGAACCGCGACCTTAAAACCGCACATTCAGCGAAGCCAGCACGTTGGCCGGGGCCTGCGGGCTGAGGTAGCTAAACCGGTAGGTTTCGCCGCCCGAAATATAGCCGTAGGTGTAACCATTATTTTCGTAGCGGCGGCTGAGGATGTTGCTCACCTGCACGGCAAACTCTACTTCGCGAGGAGTTCCGGCGGCCTTGCTGCCCACGGGCCAGAGGTAGCGCAGGCGCGCATCCTGCACAAAGTAGCCGGCTAGGCTGCGGCCATCAGTGGCCGTGTTGTCAAGATATTGGCGGGAAACGTAGCGGCCGGGCAGGGCCAGAAACAGGCCGGGCAAAGGCTGCACCTCCGGGTTAAAATTGGCTACCACGGCGGGCGAGTAGGCAATGGTGGTTTCGGCGTAGGCGGTACCGGTTTCCTTGCTCTGGTCGTAGTCGTAGAGGTAGTCGGTATAGGCCAGAATACGGTTGCGGCTGAGGGTGATGGCTCCGCGCAGCGTCAGTTTTTCGACGGGACGCAGGGCGGCTTCCAACTCCAGGCCGGCGCGGTACGAGTCGGGCACGTTCACGTGCAGGGCGTTGCCTACGTCGTCGAGCTGGCCGTTGAGCACCAGTTGGTTGTCGTAGCGCATGTAGTAGCCGGTGAGGCCGAACTGCAGCTGGCCCTGCTGGCGGCGCAGGCCGGCTTCAAAGTCGTGGAGGCGCTCGGACGTAGGGCGGCGGGCGGCGGGCGCGTCGGTGTAATCGGAGCGGGTGGGCTCGCGCTGGGCCTGGGCGTAGCTGGCGAAGGCTTGCAGGCCCGCCGGCAACTGGTAGGTGAGGCCGGCTTTGGGGTTGAAAAAGCCAAAGGTGAAAGTCTGCTGGGCCTTTTCGGTGGGATTGACGGGCGCAAACACCGTGTAGGCCACCCGCCGGTACTGGGCATCGGCAAACAGGCTCAGGCCCTCGGCCAGCGCGAAAGTACCGCGCAGGTACGTGTTAAAATCGGTTTTGCGGGCGTCGGGTTCCTCGTAATAGCGGGTGCCGGGCGCCGGAATTTCGCGCCCCCGCTGCGCCCATTGCAGCTCATCAAAGTGCTGGCCCCGGTAGCCCACCAAGGCCCCGCCCAGTGTAAGGGACTGAATGAGTGAATTGGAGAAGGTTTTTTGCAGCGCGTAGGTGGCCCCAAACAGGTCGGTTTTTAGCCAGCGGCGGCGCACCACGTCGGTACTCCTCAGGGTGTCGAGCGAGCCAGCCGCGTTGGGCTGGTACACGGGGCCGCCGATGCCGTATTTGGCAAACTTCTGGCTGGCTTTAAACTCTTCGTAATAGCCGCCGCCGCGCGTCCAGAACGGCGTAATGCTGGCCGTGAGGCCAGAACCCAGCTGGTGGCTAATGAGCAATTGGTAGTAATCCTGCTGGTAGTTGTCGGTCTGGTTGCCGTAGGGTGAGGCCCGCTGGGTGCCGACAAAATCGTCGAAATCGTAGCCGGCGGGGTTGAAACGGCGGTTGCCGCGCCGCACCGAGTCCTGCGGTACCCCGTACCAGGCCTGGTAGGTTTGCTCCTGCCCGCTCATCACCAAGGCCCGTACCAGGGTGCGCGCGGCCGAGTACGTACCCGTGAGGTAGAGCGAGCGCAGGCGGCTCCAGCCCCGGTCCACGTAGCCCTCTGATTGCAGACGCGAGGCCCGCGCATCCACCGCAAAGTGCCCGCCCAGCAGGCCCGTGCCGGCCGCAATGGACGTTTTCCAGGTCCCAAACGAGCCGGCCGAGTTGTTGAATTCGGCATATGGCTTGGCCCGCAGGCCCAGGGTTTCCACGTTCAGGCTGCCGCCGAACGACGACGCTCCGTTGGTGCTCGGCCCCACGCCGCGTTGCACCTGAATGCTTTGCACGGAGGACGCCAAATCGGGCAAATCTACGAAAAATACGCCGTGGCTTTCGGCCTCGTTCACCGGCACGCCATTCAGCGTCACGTTGATGCGCGAAGCATCGGTGCCCCGAATGCGCAGGCCGGTGTAGCCGATGCCGGTGCCCGCATCGGAGGTTGTCACCACGCTCGGGGTTTGGTCGAGTAGGTAGGGTAGGTCTTGCCCGAAGTTGCGGGCTTGCAGCTCGGCGCGGCCCACGGTTTGGTAAGCGGTGCCGGTGTTAGCGCTGGCGCGAGTGGCCGTGACGGCCACCTCGGGGGTGAGGATTTGACGCAGCGGGGCGGTGGTGGTGTCGGCGGGCGCAACGCGTTGTGCCCACGCCGGGGCGGCGGCCAGCAACAGCAGGGCCGCCCCCGAAAAGCCGGAGGTTTTCAAAAAATGAGGGTGAAAAAATGGAACGCGCCGCCGCCCCAGGGGTCGGAGCGACAGCGGAAACGTTCGCGGATTGTTTTTCCCGACGCCAGCATTACCTGGTTCCGGTGCGATGGGTATCATCTCAGCCGCTATTTTTTCTTCCACGGAAGATGAAGAAATGGCAGCACCCCTAAACAGTCCGGCAAATGTACTCGACAAAAACCGGCGTCAAACGCCTTGCCGCCCAAGTACAACGAATTATTGTTGTAAATGTGCCCGCCAAAAATTACTTTAGAGGCGCGTAAACCCCGAAACGTCTGGGGCACGTACTGTGTTTACCATACTCTTCCCGCTTTTACCAACGTCCGCTATGTACCAGCTCCTCTACGCCATCGCCTTCTGCGCCTTCTTTCTTTTTGTGCTCGTGGCCCCGCGCCGTCGCCGGCCCCTGCGTCCGCTGCCGCCCCTGCCCCCCGACACCGACGACGAGGGCGGCGAGCTGACCGACCCCGGCCTGCCCGACCTCGACCTGCCCCCCGGCATCTCGTTGCCCATCAACGACTGGGAGCCCGACTACAACCGCCGCCGCGAGCCCGCCGAGGCGTAGCAGAGTTGCTACCCAACGGTGATGCTGTACTGGGCCTCAAAAACCTGCCCTGCTTCCAGCGTCAGGATGCCCTCTTTGTCGGCTAGTTCCTGTGGTGGCCCCACCGGACTGGCCACTCCGTGCCAGGGCTCGATGCAGACGAAGGCGGCTTCCGGGCCTTTCGTCCACAGTCCCAGGTAGGGGAAACCGACAAACTCCAGGCGCACGAAAGGCCCGGTACCGCTAGTGGCCTGCAAGGCCAGGCGCGTGAAATCGAAGTGCGCTAGCACCAGCGCATCGTCGGCAAACAGCTCGTAAGTGAGGGGCAGCGTGGCCGCTTCGTGCAGCACTGGCGCAGTCAGTCCCGTCCGCATTCCGCCGCGTAGCAGCTGCCGCCCGAAGCTGGTGGGGTGGTCAAAGCGAAAGGCGTAATCGTCGAATTTTTCGTCTTGCTCGGGCCGCAGCGGGCACCGAAACGCCGGGTGCGCCCCGATGCTGAACAGCAAGGCTTCGGAAGCATCGGCCGGGTTTTGCACCTGCCACATTACGTGCAATGTGTTGTGCAGCAGCGCATAGGTGATGGTGAGGACAAAGGCAAACGGATATACTGCCCGCGTTGCGGTCGAGTCGCGGAGCTCCAACGTGGCGTCAGTATCCGACTGGTGCAACACGGTAAATTCGGCGTCGCGGGCAAAGCCGTGCTGGCCCAAGCGGTAGCTGCGGCCGCGGTGCAGGTAGGTATCATCGGGCAGTCGCCCCACTATCGGAAATAGCACCGGCGCGTGGCGGCCCCACACGGCCGGGTCAGCGTTCCACAGGTATTCCTGGCCGGTGAGGGAGTTCGATAGTCGCGTTAATTCGGCCCCGGCGGGGCTAATTTCAGCCCGGCAGCCAGCAGTTGAGAGAACCAGCACAGCAAAAAATTAAATACAAGAACCCAACTCGAGCAACCCCTAAATTTTCCCCTTCAGAAATCCCACCAGTACCTCCAACCCCTTATCAAAGTGGCGGTTGTTCGGAATTACTACGTCGGCATCGTGCTTGTAGGGGGCGATGAATTTTTCGTAGGTTGGGGCTACGTGGTGCGTGTAGCGGTAGAGCACGTCGGCCAGGTCGTAGCCGCGCTCGTCGCGGTCGCGCACAATGCGGCGGTGCAGCTTCACGTGTTCCTGCGCATCAATGTACACCTTGAGGTTGAGCAGCTTAGCAATCTCTTCAAAGTGAAAAACGAAAATGCCCTCGACTACCACAATCGGCGCGGGCCGAAATACTAGCTCCCTGGCCACGGCCGCTGCGTTATTGAAGGTGTACTCCGCCCGGCGCACTTCGTGCCCTTGGCTGATGCGCAGCACATCGGCCGCATAAGCAGCCGAGTCGATGCTCGCGGGCAGGTCGAAATTGTGGACGCCTTGGTCGTCAATCAACTGATTTTCGCGCGAGTGGTAGTAATTGTCCTGCGAAATCAGGCAAATCTGTTCTTCGGGAAACGAAGCCAGCAGCCGTCGCAAAAAGGTAGTTTTGCCCGATGCGCTTCCGCCCGTGATGCCGACTAAATAAGGTTGCTGCATAAGGTCCGCAAAGGTAGAATGAAGAATGGCGCTTTGCTTAATGAAGAATGAAGAATGAAGAATGAAGAATTGGTTGGGCGAGCGCAAAATGCCTCATTCCTCATTAAGCGCAGCGTCATTTCTCATTCAGCGCCGCGACCAGCGCAGCCACTGCCCGTGCCCGGTGGCTTATCTGATTTTTTTCGGCTCCGCTCATCTCGGCAAACGTGCGCCCATCGTCCTCTAAGGGCACAAAAACCGGGTCGTAGCCGAAGCCTCCGCTGCCGCGTGGCATCGGGGCAATGTGCCCGGCTACTTCGCCCGCAAAGGTGCGGGTGGGCTGCCCCGGCCAGCCAATCAGCGCCACCACTGTGCGGAAGGCCGCTTGGCGGTCGATGGTGCCCGTTAGCTCGCGTAGCAGCTTGGCTATGTTGTCGGCGGCCAGCCGTTGCGGCCCCGCGTACCGGGCCGAATAAACGCCAGGTTCGCCATTCAGTGCGCTTACTTCCAGGCCAGTATCATCAGCAAAGCAGGCCACGCCGTAATTGTCGCGCACGTACTCGGCCTTCTGGCGAGCGTTGCCTTCCAGCGTATCTTGGGTTTCGGGGAGTTCCTCCTGGCAGCCAATGTCGGCCAAGCTCAGTA
>JANXUO010000351.1 GCA_025356245.1 Hymenobacter sp. | reverse complement strand
CGGAGGCTGCCTTACTTTGCCCTAGCGTTCATTCGCCGTGCCGGCGACGCGAAGCTGGAGCTGCGCGGTACATTCACTAATCAATCACATGGAATACACCTGCTTGCTTTACGACGTGCGCCCCGACGGCGTGGCCACCATCACCCTGAACCGGCCCGAGGTTTTTAATGCGTTCAACGACGCCATGAGCTACGAGTTCCAGGATGCCCTGAAGCAAGTGGCGCGCGATGCCGCCGTGCGGGCCGTGGTGCTAACCGGTGCGGGCCGGGCCTTTTGTTCGGGGCAAGACCTGAAGGCCGCGCAGGAAGCCGCCGCCGTCGAGGGCAAGCCGCGCTCGTTTTACGACTCGCTGCACCAGCGCTACAACCCCATCATCCGGGCCATGCGGGGGCTGCCCAAGCCCATTATTGCGCGGCTCAACGGCGTGGCGGCGGGCGCAGGCTGCTCGCTGGCGCTGGCCTGCGATGTGGTGGTGGCCTCGGCCGACGCCTCGCTGATTGAGGTGTTCGTGAACATTGGGCTGGTGCCCGATTCGGGGTCATCGTGGTTTTTGCCCCGGCTCGTGGGCAGCCTCAAAGCCTTTGAGCTGTGCGCCCTGGGCTCGAAAGTGCCCGCCGACGAGGCCCTGCGACTGGGCTTGGTGAGCCAGGTAGTGCCCGCCGAAGAACTCGACGCTGCCACCTACGCCCTGGCCGCCCGCTACGCCGCCGCCCCCACCAAAGCCATCGGCCTGATGAAACAAATGCTCAACAAAGCCGGGGCCGCCACCCTCGACGAAATGCTGGACTACGAAGCCCACTGCCAGCAGATTGCCGGCGAAAGCCAGGACTACGCGGAGGGCGTGAAAGCTTTTGGGGAGAAACGCAAGCCAGTGTTTGAGGGGCGCTAAAAGGGTTGCCCACCTGGCACCTCGCTTTCTAAACAAAAAAAGCTACTCAAACGAGCAGCTTTTTTTGTTCACCTGGTAATAAATGAGGGTCGGAAAACCCGGCGCTTAATGGAGGGTGATGGTTTTGGTGCGGCCGTTTACCGTGACGGTGGCCAGGTTGTCGCAGCTGCCGTTGCCGTAGTCGAGGGTCAGGGTTTTGCCCTGCGAGTTGTTGATGGTGACGATGCCAGCCACGTAGTACTTGTAGCAGTCGCCGCGCTTGGTGAGGGGCGTGCTGATGGTGGCAGTGTAGCTGACGCCCTTGCGGTTGACACCCTGGGCCTGGCCCGAAACGGTGTACACGTCGTCGGACACCTGCGGGGTGCCGAAGCCCTGGGTGCGGACGTAGGTACGGTTGGCCGTCCAGGTGCAAGAACCGCCGTTGTTGGCGAAGATGATGCCGCCGTTGGTAACATTGAGCGAGAACGAGCCGTTGGGCAGCGCCGCAAAGGTGCGGATGGCCGTGTGCTGGTTGTCGTTCACGAAGTAATTGACGCGGGTGACGATGGCCCCGTCGTGGCGGGTGAGGTTGGCCCCGGTGAACTGGACCACGATTTTACCGCGCCGGTATTTGCCATCGGGGCACTGACAGTTGGTGGGGCCGAAGTCGATGGTGAGGGTGCGGGTATCGGCCACGTAGGTACGGGTGGCGCAGTTGCCGTACACGCGGCGCAGGTCGGCCTCGTCGCTCACGGCGGGCGAGTTGGTTTGGGCCTCGTTCTGGGGCGCGGCGGCCACCAGGAGGTCGGCGCTGAGGGCGGTTTCGCTTTCGGCATCGCTGCTGTTTTCGGCCGAGGTAATGTCCTCGTCGGGAGCGGCGTCTTTGTTGCGGTTGCAGGCAGTGCCGAAGAACAGGCTGCCGGCCAGGGCGGCCATCAGCAGGGGGCGGAAGGAGAACGTACGCATGGAGTTGGAAATGAAGTGAAAGTGAGACGAAAGACCGCGCCGGCGGGGCAGTTACGCGGGCTTGGAGGCAGCGCGGCCCCAGGGGTTTAACTCACTCCCAAAAATTGTTGCCGGCAGCGCCCTGCTACTCGTCGCTGCTGAGCTTGCCGCCGGTTACGTGCACCAGGCTGCCGGTCATGAAGGAGCCATCCTGCGAGGCCAGCAGCACGTAGGCCGGGGCCAGCTCGTCGGGCTGGCCGGGGCGTTTGAGGGCTACCTCGTGGCCAAATTTGGCTATTTCCTCCAAGGGCATGGTGCCGGGGATGTTGGGCGTCCACACTGGGCCGGGCACCACGCAGTTTACGCGGATGTTTTTTTCGCCCAGGTACAGTGCCAGGCTTTTGGTAAGCGCATGAATGCCCGCCTTGCTGGCGGCATAGTCCACCAGAATTGGAATGCCGGTAATCCCCACAATGCTACCGGTGTTGATGATGCAGTCGCCGGAACTGAGGTACGGAATGACCGCCTGCGCCATCCAGATGTAGCCCAGAATGTTGGTGTCGAACGTACGGCGAATTTGCTCTTCGGGAATGTCCTCAAATTTCTCCTGGCTCTGCTGGTAGGCGGCGTTGTTCACCAGAATGTTGAGGCCGCCCAGTTCGGCGCGGCAGCGGCGCACAGTTTGCTTGCACTGCTCGGGCTGGCGCACGTCGGCTTGCAGCACCAGGCAGCGGCGGCCTTCGTGCTCAACCAGTTGGCGGGTTTTGTCGGCGTCGGCGGTGTTTTCGTTGAAGACGATGGCCACGTCGGCCCCTTCCTTGGCGAAGGCCAGCGCCACGGCCCGGCCAATGCCCGAGTCGGCTCCGGTGATGAGGGCCACTTTGCCCGCCAGCTTACCCGCCGCGCGGTAGGCCCGCAGGTCGGTTTGGGGTTGAAGCTTCATATCAGCCTGTTTGGCCGGGTAGGGCAGCTTTTGGGCGACGGCCTTCATGTCGGTGGCCAGGGGGCGGCGCGGGGCTTTGGGAATGGGCGACGCTTTTGTGGCCGATGTTTTTTTTGAGGAAGCGGCGGCCGAAACAGCCGATTTGCGGGTGGGCATGGCGAGGAGAATTGGTGGGCTTTTGCCTACGCAAAACCGCGCTCAAAGGTGGCAGGCCGGCCCCTGCCCCTCATTCCCGCACCAGCATCACCCGCCGGTTGCGGGGGCGCTGGGCGGCGTTGGCGTTGTTGGCCACGGGGCGGGTGCCGCCGTAGCCCACGGGCCGCAGTTGGGCAGCGGGCACGCCGTGGGCCGTCAGGTAGCGGCACACGGTTTCGGCGCGTTGCTGCGAAAGCTGGCGGTTTAGCTCGGGGTTGCCCACGTTGTCGGTGTGGCCCTCCACGGCCAGGCGCAAGGCCGGGCGCAGGCGCAAAGCGGCCGCCAGCGCATCAAGGGCCGGACAGGCAGCGGGCGGCAGCAAGGCACTGCCCTGGGCAAACAGTAATTCGGGCAATGTCACGGCTTGCCCGTCGGCTACGGAAGCTACGCGGGCGGCGGCCGTATCGGCCACCACGGCCAGGGCAGGCGGGCGTGGTGGCGCGGCCACCGGGGCTGCGGGCGCGGCTGCGGTGGGGGCCACGCGCACGGGCGGCGGGGCCAGAGCGGTGGAGCGGGCAGTGCGGGCGGGCACCGGCCTGCCCGTAGCGGCCGGGGCCGCACGGCGGGGCGGTAAAGCGGCCGGCAAGCTCCGCCCCGCCGCCAACAGTGCCGGGGGTGTTGCTGCCCTGGCCGCAGCCGGGGGCAGTACCCGCAGCGGGCGCGGCCCCGTTAAAAACGCGGCGGCGATGGGCTCTTCGCGCACCACTGCTTTGCCGAACAACCCGTAGCCGTTGCGCAGCGCGGGCAGCTCAGGCACGGGGCGGTCGGGGCGTTCCCAGGTAAGGCGGGCGCGGGTATCGAGGATGGCGTTGTAGTACTCTACTTTGAGGCGGTAAGGGCGGCCGGCCACGAGCGGCACACTGACGGCAAAGCTGCGCACCGGCTGGTCGCGCCATTCGTCGAAGACGAGCTTGTCGTCGAGCCAGACCCGCATCCCGTCGTCCACGGTGAGGTGAAACACGTAGCGGCCCGTGGCGGGCGGGGTCAGGGTGCCCGTCCAGCGCACCGAAAAATACTCGGGCGGCACCCCCGGCGCGGGCGAGCGGTGCGCCCAGTCGAAGTTGATGGTGGCATCGCGGCGCACCAGCAGGCGGCGCTCAAACTGCCCGGTGTAGTATTCAGCCAGCAGGCCACCGGGCGCAACCGTTTGGGCCAGCGCGGCCAACGGCCGGGCCAAGCAACTAAGGCCAACCAGGAGCAACCTGCGAATCATACCGCAAGAACGGGGCGGGCGGCGACTTTAGTGTGCTACATCTCTTGAGCATCGCGGTGTGCAATTCGCCGGGGCGCGGCATCGGCTAGGCAAACCCCATTACCAACTTCCCCATGCGCTCCGTTACGCTCAACATTCCGCAGCCCTGCCACGAAAGCTGGGCCGCCATGACGCCCACCGCCGCTGGCCGCCACTGCGCCTCCTGCCAGAAAACGGTGGTCGATTTCAGTCAGTACACTGATGCTGAAATTCTGGCTGTATTGGCCCGCGCCACCGGCGAAACCTGCGGCCGTCTCCGCCCCGAGCAGCTCGGACGGCCCCTGCGCCCCTTGCTGCTGCCCGCACCCAACCGCTGGTGGGCCTGGCTGGCCGGGGTGGTGGCGGTGTGGGGGTTGCATGCAACTGCCAGCAGCGAGGCACGGGCGCAAAGCAAACCGGCGCAAGCAATGGCTCCCGTGCCACCCACGAGCATAATTAAAGGTCTGGTTGGCAGGGAACCCGTAGGACTGAATTTGATTTTGCACGGCTCGGTAATCGACTCAGCCAGCGGCGAACGTATCCCGGGAGTTTCGATTATTTTGCTTGGCACTGGAATTGGTACGGCCAGCGACGTGAACGGCAATTTTGAGCTACAGCTTCCCGCAACTGTGCATCATCAGCACCAAATCGACGTCAGCTTTGCGAACATTGGCCACTTCACCCAAATTAAAACGATTTCGCTGGCGGCTGTACAACAAGCAATTCAGGTAAAACTGGTCGTTAATAACCAGGAGTTGGACGAAATGGTCGTCACCGGTGGACTGCATTACCGCCGCCCCTGGCCCTGGCACCCACGAGCCCTATACGTTTGGACGAAATACCAACTCTCTCGCCCATTTAGATAAGCTACATTCGAGCCAATTTGGGGAAAATAGTAGCGGCGATGACTTCACCATAAACCCCAAAAGCCCTTACCTTCACCCTTATGTCACAACCCCACATCCCCCAGCCCTGCCAGCAGCCCTGGGCCGCCATGACGCCCACCGCCGCTGGCCGCTACTGCGCCGCCTGCGCCACCGAAGTGGTCGATTTTTCGGCGGCTACTTCCGATGAAATCCTGCACTACCTGCGCCACGCCGCCCGCCCCGTGTGCGGGCTCCTGACGGCCGCGCAAGCCCCCGCGCCCGCCCGGCCCGCGCTGCTGGCCCCACCCGCCGCCCGGCCCCTGCCCAATTGGGCGCGCTGGGGTCGCGCTTTGGCCGCCGGCCTCAGCCTGCCCGCCCTGCTGGCCCGCCCCGCGCTGGCGGCCAGCCCAGTAGCCGCTACTACCTTCGAAGTCGTGGCATCGGCCGATGCTACGGGCCGCATTCGCCTCACGGGTCAGGTGTTTGATGGCAGCAGTGCCACGCCTGTGGCCGGTGCCCGCATCAGCCTCAACGACACCGACTACGGTACTGAAACCGACGAGCAGGGCCGTTTCGTGCTGGACATGCCCGCCGACTGGCCCCTGCTGCGTACCGGCAAGCTGACGCTGCACGTCAGCGGCTCGCCCTTCGCCTTCAAACCCAAAGTGCTGACGGTGGCCGTGCGCCGCCAGAAAAAACCGCTGGTGGTACGCTTGACTTCGGTGCCCAACCGGGGCAATATCATGGGCAAAATGGCGCAACCCGCGCCCTTGCAGGAGCCACCGAAATAGGGCGCGAACAGGTAATGGTGAGGCAAGTTTTTTGTGGATGTCATGCACATGATAAGCACCCTAGTCCTTAATCTTGAGTTGTTTTTGAGCCATGCCGCATCCCCAAATTTCCATCCCAACGCCCTGCCACGAGGCATGGGCAGCAATGGCCCCCACCGGCCAGGGCCGCCACTGCACGGCCTGCCAGAAAACGGTGGTGGATTTTAGCCAGCAAACGGATGCTGAAATTCAAGCGTATTTCAAAGCGGCAGGCCGCGCTGGTGTTTGTGGCCGGTTCAACCTTGCCCAACTTGAGCGGCCGTTGCAGGCAAACAAACTACCGGCTGCTGCCTCGTGGCGAACGTGGCTGGCCCTCACTTTTGCCGTGTGGACCGGGCGTGAAGGGACAACGGCAGCAGCACAGGCCCAAACCCCGACGGAGCAACGCCAGCCGCAGCCCCCGGCGTACCTGCGCGCGGGCGACGAGGGCGAGCTTCGGTTGCGGGGTATCGTGGTTGATTCGGACACCAACGAAGGACTGCCAGGAGTTACGGTATTGCTGCTGAATTCGCAGTACGGTGTATCCAGCGACGCGTCTGGTCGCTTCGAACTAATTTTTCCGGCTAGTAGCTGGCGAGATGGGCAATCGGCAATTTCATTCAGCTACATTGGCTACCAATCGGTTAAGGTGCCATTGCAAAGTAAGCCCAGCCCCACAGCCGAGCCGCTGAAAATCATGTTGCCGGTAGATACCCGCACACTTGGCGAACCGATTATAACCGCTGGCGGTGCGTTCTACCGTCGCCCCTGGCCCTGGCACCCGCGCACGTTCTGGTACTGGCTCACGCGGCCGTTTCGGCGGTAGCATCAAATCCTTTCGCCCCGCCAACCGGTTATTCCGGCGATGAAACATCTGTTGCCCGCGCTGCTTTGGCTACTTGCCACGGCTTGCCTGCCCTTCAAGCCCACCACCAAGAACGACGTTTTCAACCCCACCGCGGTGCTGCCGCAGGAGGAAGCGCCGCACCCCAAAAATTCGCTGGAGTGGTGGTACATCACCGGCCACCTGACCGACGTAGCCACCGGCGAGAAGTTCGGGGTAGAGTACGTATTCTTCCACTTCAACCCCGACGGGCGGCAGGATTACCAGATGGTGCATTTCGCCCTCACCGACCCTAAAAGCCAGCGGTTTGCGTTCGATTACGACCTGGGCAAGCTGCCTGCGGCCCTCGCCCCTACCCTGCCGCTGGCCCTCGTCGAAACCAAAAAAGCCCAGACCTGGACCTTTGCCGGGCAGGAAGGCCGCTACCAGCTCAAAGCCCGCATGGCCCAGCCCACCGGCTACGCCATCAGTCTGAACACCAGCCCCACCAAGCCCGTAATGCTGCACGGCGGCACCGGCTACGAGCAATACGGCCCCGTGGCCAAGGCCGGCTACTACAGCTACCCGCGCCTGGCCACCACGGGCACCATCGAGGTAAACGGCCAGGCCCACCAGGTGACAGGCGAGCTGTGGTACGACCGCCAGTGGAACTGCGGCGGCGTGAACAAGAAAAACGTGGCCTGGGACTGGATGAGCCTGCAAATCAACGAGTCGAACGACGACCTGATGCTCTACACCGTGCACGACACCAGCACCGGCCAGCAAATAGCCGGCGGCACCCACAACGATGCCGCCGGCCTAAGCCGGCACCTGGCCGAAACCGATTTCAAGCTCGACCCTACTACTTACTTCGTCAGCCCCAAATCGGGGCGCAAATACCCCGCCACCTGGCACGTTACGGTGCCCGCGCAAGGCTACGACCTGACCGTCACGCCCCTCGTGCCGAACCAAGAGCTGGGCCTGCGCATCTTCAAATTTTTCCACCTGTATTACTGGGAAGGCATGTGCCGCGTGACGGGCACGCACCACGGCAAGCCCGTGACGGGCAACGCCTACGTGGAAATAACGAACCGGTAGCAAGTGGTCGGACGAATCGCCCGCAGGGCTTCGTCCGACCACTTGCTACCGGTTCGCGCGTGGATTGGTGATGCTCTTGTTCCAAGGCAGCATACGTTGCACTCGTCGGACGAAGCCCTTCGGGCGATTCGTCCGACGAGTGGCCCTACTGATTGAGCACCAGCCGGAACGTTGTGCCCCGGCCCAGCTCGCTCCACTTGATGAAGAGCTTGCCGCCGTGGTAGTTTTCGATGATGCGGCGGGCCAGGGCGAGGCCCAGGCCCCAGCCGCGCTTTTTGGTGGTGAAGCCGGGCAAAAACACGCTTTCGAGCTTGTTTTTGGGAATGCCGCTGCCCGTGTCGGTAATATCGACGGCTAGCTGGGGGCCGGGCATCCGGCGCGTGAGCCAGGAGCGGCGCTGGCGCACGCGCCGCAAATGCAGCGTGATGGAACCCCGGCCCTGCATGGCATCGACGGCGTTTTTGCAAATGTTTTCGACCACCCAATCAAACAGCGGCACGTTGAGGCGGGCGGGGGTGTCGGTGGGCAGGTCGGTTTCGATGGTGAATTTCACCTTTTTGCTCACCCGGCTTTCGAGGTAGGCAATGGCGTTGCGGGTGGTGAGGAGCAGGTTTTCGTCGTTCAGCACCGGCTTGGAGCCGATGTTGCTGAAGCGCTCGGTGATGATTTCGAGGCGCCGGATGTCCTTGCCCAACTCCTCCACAATGGACTCGTCGCGGAAGCGGTCGGAGGCCCGCAGGTACTCCTGCCAGCCCACGAGGCTGCTCAGGGGCGTGCCCAGCTGGTGGGCGGTTTCTTTGGCCAGGCCCACCCACACGCGGTTTTGCTCGGCCCGCCGCGAGTAGCTGAACGCGAAATACGCCAGCAGGGCCAGCGCCCCCACCACGCCCATTTGCACGAGCGGGTAGGTGCGCAGCTGCCGCAAAAG
>JANXUO010000345.1 GCA_025356245.1 Hymenobacter sp. | reverse complement strand
GGCAAGGGCGGCGCGGCGCAGGAAGAAACGGCCCTGGCTGCTCCACGCATGGCCATGTCGGGCATGGCCGGGATGGACCATGGCCAGCCCGTCGCTGCGGCTATGACGATGGACCATTCGGCCCACGCGGGGCATACCGTGTCGGCCATGAAAATGGCGGCCGACTCAAAAGCGCCATCCATGCCGGCCACGAGCATGAACATGGGCAGCCATGCTATGGCGGGTATGGACATGAGCGGCGGGGCAAACGTATCGGGGCTGCGCAAAGCCCTAGTGACCTTGCTCACGCTGCTGATGTTGGCGGCGGGGTATTGGTTGGCCGGCCGCTATGGTGATTTATCCATGCAGCCGGGCCGGGCGATGGCCCCCATGCCGGGGATGCCGATGTAGGGTAAAAGCCAGCTAAACGGTGCAATTGCATTGCCGGGAATCAGATGGGCCGCTGTCAGGTTGCATCTTAGGGGTTCCATTTACATGCCCCTGATTTATGTCCGCCGCGCTGCCTCCTCTTATCCACTCTTACAAAGCCGATTCCGAGTCCGTTTACAACACTTGGTTTATCAATAACGAGGAGCGCCTCAAGGCCTTCCGCTCCATCCGACGCGGGGTGCAGCAGGTAGTGAAGGACATTAAGGCGGGCAGCTTTGGCAACGACTTTAAGGGCACTTCATTGGAATTCGTGCTCAGCGTCATCAGCGAGCAGAAGCAGGTGTTCCAGGGCGCGGCCCATCCTTTCTACTGGAAGCCCAAGCTGCGCATTCCCGACATTTACGAGCACGAGGACAACAAGCGGGCCTTTGGGCAATTTCTGGAAAGCTGCCTGGCGGCCACCACCGAGCAGCAGCTGCTGCGCGAAATCGACATTCTGGACCGACGCAAAATCAAGGGGCTGGGGCCAGCCGTGGCCAGCATCCTGTACTTTCTGCACCCCACGCTAATGCCGCCCTGCAATACGGCCATCGTCAACGGGTTTAATGCGTTGTTTGGGGAGAAAATCAAGCTGGGCTCGTGGCCCGAGTACCTGCGCATGCGCGACCGGCTGCGCGACCTTAACCAGGAGCACCGCCAGCATCTGAGTCTCGACTACGGGGCGCTGGCTGGGTTGCTCTTCGACGTAGGGGTGAAAAAGATGATTGCCGGTGACCAGCAGTTTGCCACCGACGAGGACCGCGACAAGTACCAGCAGCAGGCCCAAAAGCGCCACAAAGAGGTACAGACCGAAGCGCATGAGGAAAACCAGCACACCGAAATGCAGCACCATTTGCTGCGCGTGGGCAAGGCCCTGGGCTGCGACGTGACCACGGCCATCAACGACCGCAACCGCTTATGCGGCGGGCAGAAGCTCTCGTTTCTCTGCCTAGACCAGCACCCCGAGCTGCCCGTGCCGGCCGACGTGGCCAGCACCATCCGCCTCATTGACATCGTCTGGTTTGCGCCCGGCACCAGCCGCGTGGTGGCCGCTTTCGAAGTGGAGAAAAGCACCAGCATCTACAGCGGCATCCTGCGGCTGACGGACCTGGCGTTTTCGATGCCGGAGAATGAGACGGCGTTGTACTTGGTGGTGCCCGATGCGCGGGAGAAGGAAGTGCAGGCGCAGCTCTCGCGGCCGGCCATTAAGGCCGCCGGCGCAACCATTCATTACATCCTGTTTTCGGAGCTGCGGCAGCACTGCGAGGCGCTGTGCAAGTTCGGCGACTCGCCGGCCGCCATGCGGAAGATTGCGCGGGGCGTGGCGGGATAATACTTCCTTAAAAAGATGACTAAAGAGCAACGGCAGAAGGCATCACGCGACCAAATTGAGTGGTTCTTCTACTCCTAATTACACGCAATGGCGCTTAGCAAAAATTCTTATCAATGATAAGGTCCTACGGTCTAAGTATGAATTTCTGGCTGATATAGCCTTTGAAGTAAAGGATGATGACATAAACCCTAATTGCGAAGCCATTATCGCTCAGGAACTTACCAATGGGCTGCAATTTGACATGCTCGCCAATTGCCTACAATACATTGAGGATTTATTCGCACTGCTCAAAGCGGGGCGACAGCGAGACTTTTTCATTAAAAACATCATCACTTACAATGCTGGGCAGATTGAGAATTTAATTAAGCAAAAGCATACGGATAAAGAGCTTTGTGAGCTTTCTTACTTCCCTTATTTTGAAGACATTGAAAGCGAAATTTTTAAAGAGGGATTTACGTCTGGGATGTCACTGTTGAGAGCTAATATCTATAAAATAAAAGAGTTTTATAAAGAGCATCAGTTTTTCTACAATCAATACAAGCATGGTCTGACAGTGGCACTCAGACCCTTTGGGGCTTATGATTCAGAGCAAATAGAAAAAGACAAACAAGGGAGCACTCAGCGCAAATTGGTGGCGTTTGATAACGTCGCATTGAGCAAAGTATTCAGTAATAAACACCGTGGTGCGGGTTATGCTCTCATGCCCTGGATAACGGCTAATATTCAGCCACATATTACACAACTGCAAGCTGAAGACAACTTAATTCGTTATGTGTGGTCATCCTCTGACGCTGTTGCCAAGCGCACAGTAGAATGTGCTTTCATAGTCCGGCAGTGTATGCAAGTATTTGTGAACAACTTGCTTACAACTATAAAGGAATCCAACCCATTGCGATTAAGGCTTCCGTGTGATGGACAGTTAGTTTAGGAGTTTGCTTTTCCGGTTGAAACGTGTAATGATGAAAGCAAGCAGTAACTCGAGTGAAGTGTCAGATAACTGTTTAGGCCATTCTTCTTTCGAATGACTGCTGAAACTGCACGAAGCTGTGCGCAACAAAGGCCAGGCCGCCGGCAGCTTTTAACTCATCGAGAAACTGTTTTTGGTCGTCACGCAGGGTATCGCGGCCGGCTTTGACTTCCACACCGATGAACAGGCCGTCGCGGTTGCGGAAGCCGATGATGTCGGGGACTCCCCTCCTACCCTGGGGGTTGACGCGCCAGCGCTTGGTGTCTGCCCCAAAGGGGTCTCTCGTAGATGCCGGTGGTGTTTTGCCGCCAGACGGTGTAGCCCTGGGTGGTGAGGTAGGCCAGGATGGCGCTGGTGATTTCGCCGGCCGTCAGGGTGCCGAAATCGAGCGGGGCTTGCTGGTGCTTGGCGGCTATGGGCATGGGGCTGGGACGAAAGAGCCGATGGCGACCAGACGGGCTACCTCGTCGGGGTGGGTTGGGTACTCGGGGCTGAAATCGGGGGCGTGGGTGCTGCGGCGGGCTTGCAGGGTGCGGGCGGGCTGCAGGCGGGGGGCCGGCAGGGTGCGGACGCGGTAGAGGCTGCCGCAGCGGGCGCGGTAGTAGGCGGTGGTGGGGCTAGCGGGGCTCATGAGCGGACGCGGTATTTGTCGGCCAGGGCCTGGTCTTCCTGGCGGTGGCGGGCGGTGATGGCGGCCTGGGCCTCGGGGCTGGGCTGCCAGTCGGCGCGGGCTTTGCGGACGTTGGCGGCGGCCACGTCGGCGCGACTCTGAGCGGCCTGGGCGGGGGTGATGAGGCCGCGGCGCTCCCGGGCGGCGGTGAGGCTGAGCTTGCGGCGGAGCTGGTCGGCGTTGGGATGGTCGGGGGCGATGCGCAGCTGCAGGTGCTGCGCCAGTTGCGGGCCCACCTGCCGGAGCTGGGCCACGGCGCTGTGCTCCAGGCTACTGCCCTGGGCCTTGCGGTCGTGGTGCTGGCTTTCGAGCCACACGGACTTCTTGTCGAAATAGGCGTTGATGATGGCGTAAATCTGACTGGCGTCGAGGGCTTGGTAGAAGATGGTGCCGCTGGTGCGGGCTTCCTTGAGGGCCAATAGAATGTCCTTAATGCTGTCGTGGGTGTAGGTCTGGGCCAGGGTGTCGGCCACTTCGATGATGTCGGCGGGGCCGAGCTTATCGGGTACGCGCACCGAGTCGACAAAGCACTTGAGCAGCAGCACCAGCAGCTTGACCACGGTGGCCTCGCCGAGCCGGTGATTGAGCTGGAAGATTTTGGGGGCGGCGAGGGCCACGGTCTTGTTAAGGCCCACCGACATTTCGGCCACGATTTCGCGGGCCTCTTCGTTGGGGGTGTGGGCCAGCTCACGAATCGTAGCGGCTGCTGCGGTAGCCAGTAGGGCGTGCTCCGGCGTGGCCGGCTGCAGCGTTGGGGCGGTGGACGCCGGGAGCGAGTTTGAGGCGGTTATCGCGAGCATCGTTGAGCATGAAGCGTTTGGCGGTGGCCACCCAATCTTTGCGGCGGGGGGCTTCGCCGGTGGTTTTGTCGCGCCAGCTGGCGACCAGCTCGTGGTAGAAGGGCAGGTCGGCCAGGGCGTAGTCGGTGCCGGCAAATGCGGCGGTGAAGGCTTCGAGCGAGGCTATCACCGATTGAGCAAAGGGCAAGTCGGGGGCCGCGCCGCGCCGGGCCGATTGATTGGGCGGGGCGGTGGCCGCAGCGCGGATGGTGTCGGCGTGTACCCC
>JANXUO010000255.1 GCA_025356245.1 Hymenobacter sp. | reverse complement strand
CCGGCGGCGATGCGCTGCCGGCTACGCCGAGGTGCGGGCCAAGCTGGGCCAGCGCCAGGCCGCCGAAAAAACGGCCGAGCTGATGGTGGAGTACTTGAGAGCTGCAAACAGCTAGCGAAACCGGGCACCCATTATACCCGGCTCACATGGCGGCCACAACACCGGGGCCGCCGCGTACTAGTTTTGAGGACTTTCCTTTTTCATTGAAATTATGAACGAGCAACTCACCGTCAAAAACTTCGGCCCCATCACCGATGCCACCGTGAATTTCAAGCGCGTCACGGTTTTCATCGGGCCAACGGGCGGAGGGAAGAGCACGCTGGCGAAGCTGGCGGCGGTGATGAGAGAAAAAAAATTGTACTCGGCTGACAGTAAGAAGCAGTACGGACTTTTAAACGAACTCCTGTACGACTACGAAATCAACAATTATGCTCGCGCAGGCAGTGAGTTTCATTGGCGAGTCGAAGATGGAGGCAAGTTTGACAAGCTAGACGCGAGCGAGGACGAAGTCATTGTGCATTTGAATTTGTCACCTCAAGTAGGTAGCAAAGAAGGTTACGTTACTGAAATGCTCAAGGACCTTATTGATAACAGCAGATTAAAAGGTGAGGATGCACTAGGCGCATCTGCAATTTACCAGTTCACTCAAAAATTTTCGAATGATTTTGATAGGTCGACAATCAGTTGGTACAGCCGTAGATTTCCCAAGGTGCAGTACATACCGGCCGACCGTATGTTTATATCTGCTGCTTTAAAAGGACTAGCAAGTATTGGGTTTAAAAACACCTCACTCGGGAAGCCAGTTTTAGATTTTCTCGAAGCATTTGCTACTTCCAAACAAAGCGCACTGAAATTTTCCATCAAATTTCTAGACATTGTATTCGAGTCCGACGGGGGTGATAATAAAATCAATAGTGCCAAAACGACTCTACATTTGCACGAGAGTGCAAGCGGAATACAATCAGTAGCTCCAATGCTTGCGGTAATATTGGATAAGCTTCGACGGAACAGTATTTCTTCCAATCCAGACACGTTCGCTTTCATCATCGAAGAACCCGAACTCAACCTCTACCCCACGGCCCAGCAGGGCCTGCTGAACTGGCTGGTGGAGAAATGCACCAAAGGCGAAAACGACCTGACGATAACCACCCACAGCCCCTACATTCTCTCCCACCTCAACCTACTGCTTTACGCTTACAAGGTAGGCAACACGGACGAGGAAAAGCGGGCCAAAGTACGGGCCATCATCCCCGAAACGCAGTGGATAAACCCCGCCGAGTTCGCGGCCTACTATGTGAACGGGCCGGAAGGAGCCAACGGCGTGCGCTCGTTGGTAGATGCTGAAACCGGGCTGATTTCGCAAAACGGCCTCGACGACATTTCCGGCATCCAGGCCGCGCAGTTCGACCAACTGCTCGACATCAACAGCGGCTTCTGAGCGATGCTGAATTCGTTACGCGAAGCCTTCCGTGCGCAAATGCGCGGCACTGCCTGCCAAGAAGCCCTGACCCACGCCGAGTTTTTTGTGCAAGACCCGCCCAGTCCCAGCCCAGAGCCTTGTTTTGCGTACCTGCCGCCGGCCCGTTCCCGCTTCGACTTGCAGGTCATGAACGCTGGTCAGCGCCTGGTTCACCTTGTCAAAGTGGACAAATGCCTCTACGCCGCCGCCGACGGCCGCCGCTGCGACTGCCTGCTCCTGACCACCGACCAGGCGTATTTCGTGGAGTTCAAAGCCCCCGACGGCGATGCCACTACGGCTGGCAACCTGCGCTACGCCCTCGCCGCCGACTGTGTAGAGCAATTGGAGCTGACCATCAAAGACTTTATTGCCCGTGGCATTATCCCGCCCAACGCCCTGGTGCTGGCTTACGCCTGCGTCGGGCGTAGCCCCCAATACCCGTACCCAGGAGCCGATTTTTTAAAATTGAGTGCGGCCTTCAACAGCCGCTTCCAGGGCCTGCCCGTTCGGGTGCGCCTGCGGGTGGAAAGTATCATAACGATAAATCAAGCGACAGTCAGTACGCGCTGACGCGCATTTACCATCAAGCAAAAAGAGCCGCTGGCGCACTGCCAGCGGCTCTTTTTTGCTTGGTCAGGAAACCCTGCTACGCCGCCCGC
>JANXUO010000189.1 GCA_025356245.1 Hymenobacter sp. | reverse complement strand
CACTGATTTTCGCTGATTAACCGTGATTTCGCTGATTGCTGAAGGGCGAAATCGATTGTGCTACGGGGCAAAGGTCGGAACCTGGCGGCGAAGGGGCAACGAGTTGGCGGCGGGCGGCAACGAAAAAGGAGCCGCGTGGGCGGCTCCTTTTCTTCAAAAAAATTAAGTCGCGGGCCTCTATTTGGCTTGGCGGCCCGGCGTTTCGTCTTTGTATTCCGCGTTGCTTGCCGTAAGTACCAAACTGTCGCGCTTGGGATAATAGTCGAAGTCAAACGTCCCAAGTTGCAAGGCTCCGGCGGTGTTTTTGGCCCGGTAGATGTGCTTGATTTTGACCAGGTACGTGTCGGCCTTCGTTAATTTGAAACGGGCCAATGCCAAGGTATCATGCACCATGTCGGCGCGGTTGCGCTTGGCTTCGGCGCGGGCATCCACGTACTCCTGGCGGGCCGCTTGCAACTCGCCATAAAGCTGTTGCGCGGCGGCCATGCCGTAAGCCAGACCATAGTAGCCAATGCCTTTGGCGCTCTTATCGTTTTTGGCAATCAGCGCGGTGTTGGCCTTGATGGCCACGTCGTTTTGCCGGATGCCATCCAGCAGTTCCGCCCGATACGTGGTGTAGCGCACCGAGTCGTAGCGGTTTTCGACGGCTTCGTAAGAGCCGGGGTCGTTGAGCTTTTTGAGGTGCTTGGCCTTGATTTCGGTGCTAACGCGCCCGGCCAGGCCGGTTTCGGTGTGGCAGGCGGTCAGGGCGGACACGGCCAGCAGCACGGCAGCTTGGATAACGGTTCGCATGGGGCGGGTTTTGACGAATTACGCGGCTATTTTTTGCGGGCCGGAGCCTGGCGGCGCTTGTACACATTCGTGTTGCCATGCCCGCCCACCGGGCTGATTTCCAATTTTGTGGCGCTCACCGAAACCACCACCGAGCAAAATTCGCCGCCGCCCTCTTCCAAGTACCAACTGCCGTTGGATTTGCCGCCTTCGCACGAACGGTCGGCAATGACCAGCGCCGTGCCATTGGCGGCGGGCTTGGCGGGTAGTTTGTCGCTGACGTAGATGATATCGGAAGCATCGTTAGGGGCTTGCCAAGTGCCTTTCAGCAAGGTTTTTTGGGCGGGCGGTGGAGCTTGGGCAGCAGCGGCGTGGACCAAGGTGGCAAAACAGACGGTGAGTAAAAAGCGGTGCATGGTGGGCAGTGTTGATGAAAAAATGAGAAAAAAAGGTCAGGGTTTTGAAACCGCTGCTGGCACAACCGCCGCCGCCAGCCGCGCCTGAAGCTGTCCCGTGCGTAAGCGGATGCTGCTCAAGTGGGTCAGGTATTTGCGTTGCATTTGAGCCAGCACGTCGGCTTCTGGTGAATGGTCGGGGCCGGTAAGGTCGGCCAACCAGGGCCGGGGGTTATCGCGGCGGTCCAGGTCATCGTTGCCCTCAAGCAAAAAACCTCGTAGGTTGTCGGTGGTCATGGCTGCTGATTCGTCCGCGTATTTTGTGGCTACCAGTCGGTAAAGTTCTGCTCGCAACAGGGCCACGGACGGATGCGGACCAAAGATTTTGGGTAGCTGTTTTCTATCCAAATTCAGCACCGAATCCGGGAATTGCACACGGGCTTGGTTCAATACCGTTTCGGCCCGAAGCAACAGCGTGGTGTCGGCAGCCGTTGGCACGAGGTCGTAGTTCAGGTTGAGCAGCAACGGTGCCTCCAGGGGGCGGGTGGCTTCGGCAAAGAAGGAGCCGCTGGCATCCTCGTCGTCTGCAATAGGCGAACGCCAATCGGGTTCGTCGGGGTGGTTGGCAGGGTTGGCCCAGTTGTGGTAATGTACGGCCTGTCCCAGCAGTTGCAGCCGCGAAGTGCTGTCCTGGTCGTGAGTGGGCAGCGTAGCAAACGTACTGATGACCTTTCCCGTGCTGGCTTGCACGGTGCGTTCGCGGCGCAAGGCACCGTGGTCAAATTCGAGTGTGGTGGCCATCCAGCCGCCGGTCCGCTCCATTTCCGTAAAGACGCGACCGTACATATTCGTTTCCCCTTCGCTGCGGCCTTTCCAATACCGCAACGTCCAGACGCTGTCGCAGAACCCCTGGGCATCGAAGCGGCCCCGCAAGGTTTGGGGGCGGTGGTTAGGGTCGGAAAGGTCAGGATCTGCGTCGTAGCGGTAAGGCCCGGCCGCAAATTCTGTCACCATCATCACAGTATCCTTTTCGGTATCAAGCCCCATTCCTTCGCGTTCGGTCAGCGGGTGTTCGTCGTCCACGCTGGGGTCGAACATACTGCGGCGCGGTATCACCAGCGTTCGGTGTTCGGGGCGGGTGCTGCGGCGGGCACTGGCGCGGGTGGTGGCCGGGCCGGGCTTGCCGTTGCGCCAGGGCACGTCGGCATAAGTGCAGGGGCCGTCGAGACGGCCTTTGACGTAGGTTTCGGTGGTCGTGGTGCGGTCAGCGATGTCGGCGACCCGGCCGCCGAAGCCGATGTACCGGGTTTCGGTGGTAGTCCAGGGGCCGGTGCGCTGCCCGTGGGCGTAACTGCCAGCCGTGCGGTGTTCCTGGTCGGGCACAACCACAGTGCGGCGGCTGTCCACAAAAACCGGCACTTTTTTCACCACTTCGAAGCGGCCATGCCGCACCCGCCGGCCATCCTTGCCCAGGTAGTAGGTGTAGGTAGCCCGGCCGCCTTCATATTCGCCCTGGTAGGTTTTCAGGGCCGGGCCGGCCGAAACCGCCAGCGGCGGCACCGGGGCTTTGGGTTTGGTTTGAGCCAGGGCTGCCAAGCTACTTGTCAGCAACAACACGATTACGGGTAAGATTTTCATGCGGCTACCTGTTGCGCCCGCCACTGACGGAACTCGGCGTAGCGGGAAACGGCGCTGCGGCAATTTGCCAATGAGTCGGCGTTTTCTACCCAAAACGCCTCGTCCGTTGGCTGAATTCGGGCTTTCAAGGCTTCTTCCCCTAGTTGCGCGAACAAGATTGCGATATCGTTGTCGAGCCTGTTTTCTACCCGCTCGATGCGGCTAATGATAGACTCCACAGTGCCGAAAACAACAAGTGGTTCGGCACGGGTCAGGAAGAAGCGGAAGTGGTTGGCGTGAATCATGGTGCGGCAGCTTAGAGCGTAGCCAAAATCGCCGCCCGGCGTTCGTCGTATTCGGCTTGGGTGAGCAACTCGTTTTC
>JANXUO010000153.1 GCA_025356245.1 Hymenobacter sp. | reverse complement strand
CGTCACGGTGCTGCTCTACCAGCTTTACAAGCTGCTGCGGGGCACGGTGGCGCTGAACGTGGCGCTGGGGCTGGTGTCGTTTTACGTGCTCTACCTGGTGGTGAAGGCCACGGGCATGGAGCTGCTCACCAAGATTCTGGGCGAGGTGATGAGCGTGGGGGTGCTGGCGAGCGTCATCCTTTTTCAGCAGGAAATCCGGCGGTTTTTGCTGACGATTGGCAAGGCGGCGGCCTGGGAGCGGCTGCGGGCCTGGCGCTGGGGCCGCCCCGCGCCCAAGGCGGCGCTCAACATCCTGCCGTTTGTGGAGGCGGCCAAAAGCCTTTCGGCCAAGCAGACCGGGGCGCTCATCTGCTTCACCAAAGCCTCGGACCTCACGACCTACGCCGAAACCGGCGACCTGCTGCACGCCGATGTGAGCAAGCGCCTGCTGCTGGCCATTTTCAACAAAACCTCGCCCCTGCACGACGGCGCGGTGGTGGTGGCCAACGGCCGCCTGCAAGCCGCCCGCTGCATTTTGCCGGTGAGCGAAAACCCCGACGTGCCCGCCGCCCTGGGCCTGCGCCACCGCGCCGCCCTGGGCCTGACGGAAATCACCGACGCCGTGGTGCTGGTGGTGAGCGAAGAAACCGGGGCCATGAGCCTCGTGCAGCACGGCGTGGTGTACCGCAACCTGCCCGGCGTCGAAATCAAGGCCCGGCTGGAAGAATGGCTGGGCGGGGGCGGGGGCAGTTGAGGGGCAAGCGTTGGCAGTCAGGAGCTGGCAGTTGAATGGCTCGCGCAAAAAGCCGCTGCTGGTTTTTGCATCTTCCGGGGGGCGTTTAGATGCAAAAAAAGAGTGTTTAGGGGCTGGTGCGGCGCATTGGGGGGGCGAAAAGGAGCGTTTAGGAGCGAAAAAGGAGCGGGCGGGCAATGCAAAAGAGTCGTCAGAAACCGCCAATGAGGGCACAAAAGGGGGTTTTGAGCGGCCGGCCGGCGGGTGGGCAGCCGCGGCAGGCGGCGCGGGGCCGCCGGCCGGGGCCGTGGCGGCCGGGGCAGTCGCGCGGGTGGCGGCCGGAGGGGGCTTTTATGAATTTTTGAAGAAAGCGGAAAAGCCGGAACGGGGTTGCGTGGTTCTGCTTGTACATTTGGGCCAAGGCTTTTTCATCCCTAAAAAATCCAGTGCCATGAACCGCTTACCGATGAGCCAGGGCGACCTGCGCCAACTCCTGCAACTGGGCTGGGCCAACTACGCGGCCCAACAAGCAAAATTTGCCGCCTACAAGGCCAAATACACGGCCCAAACCGGCACCGACGCGCTGATTGCGCTGGAAAAGGCCCTGGCCCTGCCCGACGAGCAGGCCCGCGGCGCCGCCCCGGAGCTGACGCGGGGCCTGCTGCTGGACCAGCGCCAGGAGTTTCTGGACGTGTGGCAGCAGCTCGACGGCTACATCGAGGATGCGTTTGCCGAAGCCAGCAGCTACAAGGCCATGCGCGAGGCGGCCGGGCACCGCAGCTACGCGGCGGCGGCCGGCAACGACTGGTCGGCGCTGGGCAACCTGGTGGGCGCGGCCACGGGCTTCGTGGGTGCCCACGGGGCGGAGCTGCGCACCGGCGGCGGCATGACGGCCACCTTCGAGGCCCTGCTGGCGGCGGAGGCGAAGGAAACGACGGACCTCATCGGGCAGTTTCAGCGCGAAACGATGGCGGCCGAGCAGGGCACGCCCGTGCGCGAGGAGGCCCTGCTGGCGTGCCTGGATACGTTTGCCGGCCTGGGGCGCGACGCGCAGCGCCTGTTTCGGCGGCAGCCCGACGAGGCGCGGCTCTTCGAGGTGCAGTACCTGCTGGGCCTGGTGCGCGGCACCGGGCAGGCCGGGGTGCGCGGCCTGCTCACGCTGGCCGACGGCCGCCCGGCCGCCGGGGCCACGGTAGAGGTGCGCGGGGCCAAAGAGCCGGTGGCCGCCGTGGCCGACGCCGACGGCCGCTACGCCCTGGCCGTGGCGGCGGGCAGCTACACGCTGGTGTTTGGCGGGGCGGGGTACGTGGGCCGCGAGGAAGCGGTGGTGGTGGAAGCAGGGGTGAAGAAGCGGGTGGACGGGGTGCTGGGTCGGGCGTAATGCTCTCGTTTCTATTTTGGAATTTGAACCGGAAGCCCCTAGCCGGGCTGGTGCGCCTGCTGGTGGACGACCATACGCCGGACATCCTGCTATTGGCGGAATGCCACATTCCATTGGGAGAGTTGCTCGTGACCATCAACGCAAGCAGCCGCTATATCTATCACATTCCGCGCAATCCGCTGCAGCAACTAAATCCGGTCGGATTTCCGAGGATTTTATTGCTGAGTCGGTTGCCAGCGTCGGCAGTTCGACCCCTTACGGGGGGAAATGCCGAAGCCGCCATTTTCAAGGTCAGGCCATTGGGCGAAGCCGACTTGTTGCTCGTAGGGTTGCATCTGCCTAGCAAGCTGCACTTGTCCGCGAGCGACCAATTACAGTTGGCTACCCGCATCAGGCCGTTGATTGAGGCCGCCGAGCGCCGGGCAAAGCACCAGCGCACCTTGGTGATTGGCGACCTGAACATGGACCCATTTGAACAAGGCGTAACCAGCTCAGAAGCCTTTCACGCGGTCATGGACCGCCAATTGGCGCTGCGTAAGTCGCGTCAGGTGAAGGGTGAGCAGCGGTCGTTTTTCTACAACCCGATGTGGAGCCGCTTGGGCGACGGCACTTCCGGCCCGCCGGGCACGTATTACAAACAAGCCTCTGGCCCCAGCGCCAACTACTGGTACACGTTCGACCAAGTACTCATCCGACCTGATTTGCTTAGTAGCTTTGAGGATGAAAACCTGCGGGTGCTGACGCGGGCAGGAGCCGTCCCGCTTGTAACTGGCAAGGGCCTGCCCGACAGCGTTACGGCTTCCGACCACTTACCCATTTTCTTTAAACTTTAACGCCATGAATACGGAAACCAGCCTTTGGGGAAATCTGCCGTTGGATGAAGTTGTGCGTACGCCGCTCATCATTCTGCGGGAGCAAGCCACCATTCTAACGAAAGCAACAAATGGCCTGCTGACTGGGGTGGTGAGCATGAGCAGTGTTACAGAGTATGACCTATTCGGCAACCCGGTTCGTACTGCTGGCCACCCGCCTGTTTTTCGGGCTACGCTGGATATTGAAGCGCCCGCACTGGACGGCTACGTTTTCCAGGTTTTGCAGGCGGAATTTTCTTTGGTGGCCTATCCGGTGAAGGTTCAAGATTTATTAAGCAAGGTTGAGTACAATTGCTCCGACGTAGACGAGTTCAACAAGGCTCTGAGCACTGTTTTATCGTCAATAGAAGTTCGCAGAGCCATAGGGCTCCTGTTGGCACAAAGCCGCTCTGAAAGGCAAGCGGCTTAAAAATTACTTCGCAAAAAAGCCCTTTCCTTGATGAGGAAAGGGCTTTTTTTCTGGATTGCTTAAAGCAGCTTCCTCACTACTTAACCGGCGGGCGCGGTCGCTTCTTTCAGCACCCCCAGCGCCGTGCCCACCTTCACGAACGCGGCAATGGCCTTGTCCAAGTGGGCGCGGGTGTGCGCCGCGCTTAGCTGGACGCGGATGCGGGCCTTGCCCTGGGGCACGACGGGGTAGTAGAAGCCCACCACGTAGATGCCCTCTTGCAGCATTTGGGCCGCAAATTCCTGGGCCAGCTTGGCGTCGTAGAGCATGACGGGCACGATGGGATGCACCCCGGCGGGGATGTCGAAGCCGGCGGCGGTCATCTTTTCGCGGAAGTAGAGGGTGTTTTCTTCGAGCTGGTCGCGCAGCTGGGTGCTTTCCGTCAGCAGCTCCAGCACCCGCAGGCTGGCGCCGACGATGGCCGGGGCCAGGGTGTTGCTGAAGAGGTAGGGGCGCGAGCGCTGGCGCAGCATGTCGATGATTTCCTTGCGGCCCGAGGTGAAGCCGCCCATTGCCCCGCCCAGGGCCTTGCCCAGCGTGCCGGTGATGATGTCGATGCGGCCCAGTACGCCGCGCATTTCGTGGGTGCCGCGGCCGGTTTTGCCCAAAAAGCCGCTGCTGTGGCATTCGTCCACCATCACCAGGGCCTGGTATTTATCGGCGAGGTCGCAGATTTGGTCGAGCTGCGCGATGGTGCCGTCCATCGAAAACGAGCCGTCGGTGACGATGATGCGGTGGCGGCTGCCTTTGGCCGTGGCGTCTTGGAGCTGCTTTTCCAGGTCGGCCATGTCGTTGTGGGCGTAGCGGTAGCGCTGGGCCTTGCACAGGCGCACCCCGTCGATGATGGAGGCGTGGTTGAGGGCGTCGGAGATGATGGCGTCCTGCTCGTTGAAGAGGGGCTCGAACACGCCGCCGTTGGCGTCGAAGGCGGCGGCGTAGAGGATGGTGTCTTCGGTGCCGAGGAAGGTGGCCAGCTGGCGTTCGAGCTGCTTGTGAATGTCCTGGGTGCCGCAGATGAAGCGCACCGACGAGAGGCCGTAGCCGTGGGTGTCGATGGTGTGTTTGGCAGCCCGGATGACTTCGGGGTGCGACGAGAGGCCCAGGTAGTTGTTGGCGCAGAAGTTGAGGACTTCGCCGGCCTCGGCGGTTTCGATTTCGGCCCCCTGGGGGGAGGTGATGATGCGCTCTTGCTTGAACAAGCCGGCATCTTTGATTTCCTGAATCTGCTGCTGAAGGTCGGGCTGAAGGGTGGCGTACATGGGGCGGGGACGGGGCGGATG
>JANXUO010000139.1 GCA_025356245.1 Hymenobacter sp. | reverse complement strand
TAACCCGCGTAGGCTGCCCCTGATTTTTTCTAACAATTCTTCGCCGTTCCGGCGACGCGAAGCTGGAGCTGCGCGGTACAGCCACCAATTTTCCATTCGCTAAAACCCAGTAAATGCGCCGCATTCCCCTGCTTCTGCTGCTCCTGAATGCCTGCCAGCCGGCCGCTCCCGCTGAGGAGGCCGAAAGCCCCGCGCCCCGCGCCCAGGTGCGCGTGGTGCGCGTTGCTACCCAGGTTATTGACGATAACATCAGCCTGCCCGCTACGTCCACCTATCCGAGCAAAAGTGGCGTTACGGCCCCGCTGGCGGGCTACATCACCGCCGTGCGCGTTCGCCTCGGCGACCGGGTGGCGGCCGGGCAGGTGCTGTTTGAGCTGGAAACCAAAGAGCGCCGCGCCCTGGGTCGCGAGGCCGAACGCATCGACCCGAGCCTGCGCGGCTTTGGCCTCGTGACGGTGAAGGCCCCCGCCAGCGGCATCGTCAGCCTCCTCGACCGCCAGCAGGCCGGCGACTACGTGCTCGAAGGCGCACCGCTCTGCACCGTGGCCGAAAGCAGCCAGCTCGTATTCCAGCTCAGCCTGCCCTACGAGTACCACAGCATGGCAGCCAACCATCCCACCGTCAATATTTTACTACCCGACGGCAGTCGCCTCACCGGCACCGTGCAGGCCCCGCTGGCCAGCGTCGGCACTAGTCAGGCAGAAATTTACCTGGTGAAACCCAACAATCCCCAGGGCATCATCCCTGAAAACCTGGTGGTGCAGGTGCTGTTGGCCAAAGCCCCCCACAGCGCCGCCCAGGTGCTGCCCGCCAGCTGCGTACTGGCCGACGAAACCCTGCACAACTTCTGGGTAATGAAGCTGATAAACGACTCCACCGCCATCAAGGTGCCCGTGCAGGTCGGCGTTCAGAGCCCCGATGCCATCGAAGTCATTAGCCCCAAATTTGACCCCCAAGACAAGATTTTGAGCGTCGGCAACTACGGCCTGGCCGACACCGCCAAAGTAACCGTTTTACCATGAGCGAGTTCCAGCCTGCTGCTCCGCCCAATGCCGACGCCGAAACCAGTTATTTTCAGACCTACCGCAAGCCCATTGTGCTGGTGGGCCTGCTGCTGCTGGCGCTCGGTTTTTTTGCCTATTCGCGGATGCAAACCGCACTCTTCCCGGAGGTTACGTTTCCCAAAATCACCCTCATCGCCGATGCAGGGCAGCAGCCCGTGGACCGCATGATGATTGCCGTGACCAAGCCGCTGGAGGCCGCCGTGAAGCGCGTGAAGGGCGTGACGGTGGTGAAGAGCAGCACCGGGCGCGGCTCCTGCGTGATTGACGTTTTTTTGAACTGGGACGTGGACGTGTACGCCACCAAAGGCCAACTCGAAGGCCGCCTCAACGAGATAAAAGGGCTGCTGCCGCCGGGTGTTACCATCGCCACCGAGGCCATGAACACGTCGCTGTTTCCGGTGCTGGGCTACACCCTCGAAAGTACGAGCGCCTCGCGCGGGCCGATTGCGCTGCGCGACGCGGCCAACCTGGTGGCCCGGCCGCTGTTTTCGCAGGTGGCCGGGGCCTCCAACGTGGTCGTGAACGGCGGCAAGGTCAAGCAGTTCGTGGTAACGCCCGATGCCGCCAAAATGACGGCGCTGGGCATTGCCCCCGCCGCCATTCAGGCCGCCTTTGCCAACACCAACTTCGTGACCAGCAACGGCAATCTTGCCGATTTCCGGCGGCTCTACCTCACCCTCACCGACACGCGCCTAGCCGACGTGGCCGCGCTGCAACAGGTGGTGGTGCGGGCCGACGCCAACCGCGTAGTGCGCGTGCAGGACGTGGCCACCGTGGCCCTGGAGGAGCAGCAGGAGTTCGTCCTCATCAACGCCAACGGCCACCAGGCGGTGCTCATCGACCTCGTGAAGCAGCAGGGCACCAACCTCGTCGATTTTGCCCGCGACGTCCGTGCCCAAGCCGTCGTGGTGCGCCGCCAGCTGCCGCCCGGCATGATACTCAAACCCTACTACGACCAGTCGGCTTTCGTAGCCGATAGCATTGACAGCGTGGTGCATAGCATCCTCGAAGGATTGGCCCTGGCGCTGATAGTAATGGTGGTGTTCCTGCGCTCGTGGCGGGCGAGTTTGGTGGTGCTGCTCACTATTCCGGTCACGGTGGCGTTTACGGTGCTGGTGTTGTATTTGGTGGGCATCACGCTCAACATCATGTCGCTGGGGGCCATTGCCGCGTCGGTGGGGTTGATAATTGACGATGCTATCGTCATCATCGAACAGCTCTACCGCAGCCACGAAGAACAGCCGACGGCCAACAAGTTTCGGGTGGTGCGCGAATCCATCCGGACGCTGTTTCCGGCGATGGTGGCTTCGTCGCTCAGCACCATTGTCATCCACTTTCCGTTCCGGCTGATGAGCGGGCTGGCGGGTAGTTTTTTCAAGGAATTGTCTGACACGATGCAGATTACGATGGTCTGCTCGTTTTTGGTGACGTGGCTGCTGCTGCCCATTTTGCACTTGCTGATTGGCTACCGGCCCGGCAAGAATGCCCACAACCACAACGCCGCCGAAGAGCAAGCGGCCCAGCTGGGCTGGCTCACGCGGCAGTTTGCACGGCCCGCGCTCGCGGGCGTGTTTGTGCTGC
>JANXUO010000123.1 GCA_025356245.1 Hymenobacter sp. | reverse complement strand
GTCCGACGGCTGGCCTACACGAGTCGTTCAAACCGCAGTGGCCGGACGAACCGCTTCGCGGAATTCGCCCGACCACTGACCTCTAAAACGACGACCGGCTGCGCTCGCTGCCCGGCCCGCGCCCGCTGCTGGGGCGGCTGGGCCGCCCGCCGCCCGTGCCGCCGCCGCTGCTCCGGCCGCCATCGCCCCGGCCCGAGCCCGCCGGCCGGCCGCTCACCGCGCTCGTGCTGCTGCGCGGTGCCCCGGAGCTTTCGCTGCCCGAACGGCCGCCGCCGCTGGGCCGACCACCACCGCTACGGCCTCCGCCGCCGCTGCCGCCATCGCGGCCCGGCCGCGCCGGCCGGCCCGCCGGGCCTTTGGGCGCGATGATGCGCTCGCGGCCGTGCAGCTCTACCGGCCGCACCGAGGTGGTGAAGAACGGGTGGGTTTCGTTGAGGTCTATCTGCTTGCTGATGAGCTTTTGGATGTCCTGCAAGTAGGCCCGCTCGTCGTTTTCGACGAACGAGAACGCGGTGCCGAATGCCCCGGCCCGGCCGGTGCGGCCGATGCGGTGAACGTAGGTTTCGGGCTCGTTCGGGATTTCGTAGTTGATGACGTGCGTCAGTTCGTCCACGTCGATGCCGCGGGCGGCGATGTCGGTGGCCACCAGTACCCGCGTGCTGCCGGCCTTGAAGTTGGAAAGGGCGCGCTGGCGGTGGTTCTGGCTTTTGTTGCCGTGGATGGCTTCGGCCGGTATCTGGTAGGTGGCCAGGGCTTTGACTACTTTGTCGGCCCCGTGCTTGGTGCGCGTAAACACCAGCACCCGCTTGATGGCGCGGTCGTCCAGGATGTGGCGGAGCAGGGCGGGCTTGTTGTTGCCCTCCACCAAAAACACCGACTGCGTAACCGTGTCGGCGGTGCTGCTGACGGGCGTGACGGCCACGCGCACCGGGTTGGGGCGCAAAATCGAGCTGGCCAGCTCCTGGATGGTGCCCGGCATGGTGGCCGAGAAAAACAGCGTCTGGCGCTTGGTGGGCAGCTTGGGCAGTATCTTCTTGATGTCGTGGATGAAGCCCATGTCGAGCATCCGGTCGGCTTCGTCGAGCACGAAGATTTCGACCTGGCGCAGGTCCACGTAGCCCTGGTTCATGAGGTCGAGCAGGCGGCCGGGGGTGGCAATGAGGACTTCGATGCCGCGCTGGAGCTGCTGCACCTGCGGGTGCTGGCCCACGCCGCCGAAAATGACGGTGTGGCGAATCTGGCTCAGGTGGCGGCCGTAGGCCCCGAAGCTCTCGTTAATCTGGATGGCCAGCTCGCGCGTCGGGGTCAGCACGAGGCAGCGAATGCGGCGCGGGGCCTGGCGCTCAAGCTGCGTCGAGCGGTGCAGAAGCTGCAAAATTGGCACCGTGAAGGCGGCCGTTTTGCCGGTGCCGGTCTGGGCCACGCCCAGCAGGTCTTTGCCTTCCAGTACGTGCGGAATGGCCTGCTGCTGAATAGGAGTGGGGGTGGTATAGCCTTCTTCGTGAAGGGCTTTGAGGATGGGGTCGATGAGGTTGAGGTCTTCGAAAATCATAGGGTTTTGGTTGTGGCGGCCGGTGGTTGACGCTCGTCGGGCGCGAATAACTTCGCCGACCAACGCGCAACCACCGGCCACCGGATACCGGCTGCCGGGGCGCAATGCCACACGGCCGCCGCGCCGGCGAAGGCGGGCAAGAAACGGCTCGTCGGAATGAGCCGCAATCCCACAAAATGGAACGGGTTGAGGTAAAAGGCCCCGCCGCAGCGGCGGCCCCGACCAGGCGGGGCGCGGCCCGTGAGTGGGCCGGGGCAATGGGCCGCATCCGACGGCGGCCCCAATTATTTGCAAAGGTACGCCGTAGCTTGCGCCCCATGCATATCCTCCAAACCACCCGCGTCTTCGACGGCCATTTCAAAGTAACCCAGCTCCTGCTGCAAGACGGCCCCGCGCAGTTCCGCCGCGAGCGTTTCGAGCCGGGCCACGCCGTGGCCGCCCTCGTCTTCGACACCGCCCGCCAGCGCTACCTCCTGGCCCGGCAGTACCGCATCGGCCCCGAGCAGGAAATAACCGAACTCGCCGCCGGCATGATTGACGCGCCCGAAACCGCCGAAACCGCCATCCGCCGCGAAATCCTGGAAGAGCTGGGCTACACCGTGGACCGCCTCACGCCCATCGTCACGCTCTGGCCCTCGCCCGGCACGAGCGCCGAAACCATCGCCGTCTTCTACGCCGAAGTCAGCCGCCAAACCGCCCCCGGCGGCGGCCTGGCCGCCGAAAACGAGCGCATCGAAACCGTGGAGTTCACGTGGGAGGAGCTGCTGGCCGAGCCGTGGCAGGATGCCAAGACGCTCGTGGCGGTGCAGTGGGTAAGGTTGCGGGGATGAGGGGACGAAATATCTCACTATTGCCGTTTGCTTCTCAACCAGAACAGATTGTTGGGCTGTCTTTACTTTTGATTGGCCCAGAAAACGGGGAAGCCTACACACCGCCAACGGGCTGGCAGCATCAATTGCGAAAAAATTGGGGAAGCGTTTTTCATATAAAAGAGGGGTTAGGTAAAAGAAGTCGCCTTGAAAAATGAAGCGCCCCGCAACCAGGCAGGTACGGCCCAATGGAAGCACAAAGTAACCCCCGGCCCCGGCCCCAAACAAGTATTTAGAAGCTCAACTTCAATATTTTAGGTTGAAGACCTATTTATTTTTTCTTTTGTCTTGTAATACGTCATCCCCGACAACTTATTACACCTCATTTATTTTTCCTTAGCAAGCCCAATCTGCCCGCGTTGCACATCCGCTGACCACCCGCCTAGCTTGGTTTACCCCGAACCAGCCGCTCGTCCACGCCATATAGGCCAGCCGCTGCCGCTCCGGCTCCAACGGCCAACCCTGCCCCGTCACATCGCGCACAAAAAGGCCCACCCGAAAACCGGGCAGGCCATAAAAATTCGCGTAATCCCCTAAATTCGCCTCAATTCGTGATTAGGCGAAATACTCCTTCACGCGCTCAAAAAATCCTTTCTCATTCTTGCCGGGGCTGGGCACGAAGTTGCGCGACTCGCGCAGCTTCTCCAGCAGGTCGCGCTCCTCGTTGCTCAC
>JANXUO010000115.1 GCA_025356245.1 Hymenobacter sp. | reverse complement strand
TTGCGGCGGGGAGTGCCCCGCGCCGTAGCCAAGTCGCTGATTCCTGCATCACGATGCGGGGGAACAATTTCCCCCTGGCGGTACTTTTGAGCCGCCGCCCGCAAAGGTCGGGCTTTTTTTGCCGCTTTCAAGAACCGATGGATACTTACCACGACCTCATTTCCCAAACCTTCGATTTCCCTACCGCCGACTTCACCGTCCAGGACCACGAGCTGCGCTTTCACGACATCGACCTGATGGGCTTGGTCGAGAAATACGGCACGCCGTTGCGGCTCACGTACCTGCCCAAAATCTCGTCGCAGATTCAGCGGGCCAAAAAGCTGTTTGCCGAGGCCATTGCGGCCACTGGCTACCAAGGCAGCTACTCCTACGCCTACTGCACCAAGTCGTCGCACTTCCGCTTTGTGCTCGAAGAAGCCCTCAAAAACGATATTCACCTCGAAACCTCGTCGCTCTTCGACATCAGCATCATCCGCGCCCTGCACGGGCAAGGCAAGCTCGACAAGCAGAAATTTGTCATCTGCAACGGCTTCAAAACCGAGGACTACAAGCGCGAAATCACGGCCCTCATCAACGAAGGCTGGACCAACTGCGTCCCCATCCTCGACGCGCCCGCCGAAATTGACTTTTACCACGAACACGTACGCGCGAAGTGCAACGTCGGGATGCGCTTGGCCTCCGACGAAGAGCCGCGCTTCCAGTTCTACACCTCGCGCCTGGGCATCCGCTACGCCGACGCGCTGCCGCTCTACGAGCAGCGCATCAAAAAAGACCCGCGCTTCGAGCTAACGATGCTGCACTACTTCATCAACACGGGCATCAAAGACACCAGCTACTACTGGTCCGAGCTTAGCCGCTTCGTACACAAATACTGCGAGTTGCGTAAAGTCTGCCCCACGCTCACCACCATCGACATCGGCGGCGGAATGCCCATCCAAACCAGCATCCAGCCCGAGTACGACTACCCGTACATGGTGAGCGAAATCCTGCGCACCATCCAGCGTATTTGCCGGGAAGAAGGCGTGCCGGACCCGAATATCTTCACCGAATTCGGCATTTTCACGGTCGGCGAAAGCGGGGCCACAATTTACAGCATTCTGGACGAAAAACTCCAGAACGACAAGGAGCTGTGGTACATGATTGACGGCTCCTTCATCACGAACCTGCCCGACACCTGGGCCCTGAACCAGCGCTTCATCATGCTGGCCCTCAACGGCTGGCGCAAGCCCTACAAGCGGGTGCAGCTCGGCGGCCTCACCTGCGATTCGCAGGATTACTACAACGCCGAGAAGCACTTGTACCAGGTATTTTTGCCCGAGCGCAAGCCCGCCGATGCCGAGCCGCTCTACGTAGGATTTTTCCACACCGGCGCCTACCAGGAAAGCCTCAGCGGCTACGGCGGCATCAAGCACTGCCTGATTCCGGCCCCGCAGCACATCATCCTCGACCGGGATGCCGAGGGCACCTTGACCGACAGCGTGTTCGCACCGCAGCAGGACGCGGCCAGCATGATGCGGATTCTAGGGTATTGAGGGCAACCGGCTTATAGTATGCGGCCGTTCGTTTATCTTTGAAGTCCCGCCCGGTTATGCCTACCGCCGGTTGTTGCATTGTTTTAAACTACTGACATGAAAAAATTTGCTCTCCTGGCCGCTGGGGCCGCTGTACTTACGCTGGGTGCCTGCAATAAGCAGAAATGCCCGGCCTACTCGGCCACCAAGGCCGCCAACCGCGTGTCCTCGCCGATTATGGCCAGCACAACTGCGCCAACGGCGCGGCAGTAGTTTAAGCCCACAGGCTCTTTGACACGAAATCAAAAGCCGACCTTCCTGCGGGAAAGGTCGGCTTTTTGGTTTGGATTGTCCGGGTTGGGAAGTTGCTGGCGGCTCCTAGGCACAGCGGGGCGCACAATGCCCGGTTATCCCGCCGCTTGCCCGGCCAAAATCAAGTCAGTAGCCCCGGCCAAGTCGGAGGCGCGGACGGGAAAATCGACGGCCTCGGTGTGGCCCACGAAGATGCCGGGGATGCCGAGCCGGGCGGCGGCCTCCATGTCGCGCAGGCGGTCGCCGACCATGTAGCACCGGGCGGGGTCGAGGTGGAAGCGGGCGACGGCTTTTTCGAGCATCCCGGAGTCGGGCTTGCGCAGGATGGACTCGCTGACGCTGGGGTGGGCATCGGCGAAGTAAAAAGCGTCGATGGCGTGGTGGCAGGCGGCTTGCAGCTTGGCGTGGCAGGCGTGCACATCGGCGGCGGTGTAAAGCCCTTTGGCAATGCCTGCTTGGTTGGTGACGACGACGAGGCAGTACCCCGCCGCCTTGAGGCGAGCCAGGCTTTCGGGAACGCCGGGGCTCACCACGAATTTATCCAACTCCCACACGTAGTCGCCAATTTCGTCGTTGAGCACGCCGTCGCGGTCCAGAAAAACTGCTTTCATGTTACTCCTTGATAATGTTTAATTTGCGCAAATATGTTGCTTGAATAGCCTAGCTGAATTAGCACAAACCATTTTCATTTAGCACAAACCTGTTTGCGGCCGCACAAAAGCAAAAGCGAAGGCACAAAATTTGGTGACTGAATTTAGCTTTGAAAGCCGCTTTTTGAGGTTGCGAAGGTAGGCACGACGGCCGCCTGTCCCCGACCTTTGCCCGCATGAACGTAGCCATTATTGGCGGCGGCCTGGGCGGCCTGGTGCTGGCCTGGCGGCTGCAACAGGCAGGCATTGCCTACACCGTTTTTGAGGCCGAAAACCGGCCGGGCGGCAATTTTCTGAGCCTGCGCAACGCGGCCGGCTACTTGCTGGAGGCCGGCCCCAACTCGGTGCAGCTTACCCCGGAGCTGGAAAGTCTGCTGGCCGAGCTAGGCCTGACCGCCGACCTGGTGGAGCCCGCCGCCGTGAGCGGCCGGCGCTACGTGCTGCGCGGCGGCCACTACCGCAAGCTGCCCGGTTCGCCTCCGGCGCTGCTGACGGGCAGTTTTTTCAGCCTGAAAACCAAGTGGCGGCTCCTGCGCGAGCTGTGGCAACC
>JANXUO010000112.1 GCA_025356245.1 Hymenobacter sp. | reverse complement strand
CACCACCACCTTCAGTACCGCGAGCTACTGCGTGGCCAACCTGGGCGGCGGCGGCTGCGCGGCCACCGACCTCATCAGCGACGTCAGCATCGCGGGTACGGCTCTCAGCAACACCACCAATAACTGCCAAACAGCCAACGGCAGCTCGTACAGCACGTTTCCGGCCACGGGCAGCACCACGGCCACGCTGGCCAGCGGCGCGGGGGCTTACGCGCTCAGCGTAACTTCGACGGCCGTTTCGGCCAGCGGGTTTTGGATTGACTACGACCAGAACAACGCCTTCGATGCCAGCGAGTTTACGCGCATCAGTGGCGGTACCCGGCCCGGCCAGGCGGCTACCGTAGCCTTTACCGTGCCCGCCACGGCGGTGCAGGGACTTACCAAGCTGCGCATTCGTACCCGCACGGTGGCCGGTGGCCCCGGCGGTGGCGCGGGCGTGGCTGCCACCGACGCCTGTACCAGCTTCACCACCGGCGAAACCGAAGATTACGTCGTCACCATCGGTGCTCCGGCGGCTTGCCCGGCCCCTACGGCCCTCACGGTGCGCACCATCACGATGACTAGTGCCTCGCTCACCTTCACCGGCACGGCACCGAACTATACCGTCACCTACACGCCCCAGGGTGGCACGACCGTCACCGTCAGCCCTGCGCCCACGGCTTCGCCGGTGGCGCTGACGGGCCTCATGCCCGGTACTACGTACGCCGTATCGGTGATTTCTAACTGCACTAGTGGCCCTTCGGTGGCCGCTACGGCCAGCTTTACTACCCTGGCCGTGGCCCCGGCCAACGACGACTGCGCCGTGGCCGTGGTCGTGCCCGTCACGACTGACTGCTCCAGCCCCACATCTGGGACCCTGGCCGGGGCCACCCAAAGCCTGGCCGCCACGGCCAACTGCGGCGGCGGCCCCGGCGGCGGACCAGCCAACGACGTGTGGTTCAGCTTCGTGGCATCGGCCACTTCGCAACTGGTGACAGTGAATCCGCAAACGGCGGTGGCCATCGACGTGCGTTCAGGTACCTGCGCCACCTCCACCAGCCTGGGCTGCGGCATTGGCTTTCCGGGCGCGCCCACCAGCCGTAGCATTGCGGGCCTCACCGTGGGCACTACCTACTTTGTGCGGGTGTACCCGGTAGGGCCGCCGCCCGCCGCCAACGCCACCGGCCTCACGGTGTGCGTAACGGCCACGCCCACCGCGCCCGCTAACAACGACTGCATCGGGGCTACCGCGCTGCCCGTTACCGTCGATTGCAGTGTGCCTACCGCTGGCACCGTAGCCGGGGCCACCCAAAGCCTGGCCCCCACCGCCAACTGCGGCGGCGGCCCCGGTCTGCCGGCGGCGTTTGATGTGTGGTACAGCTTCGTGGCCACCGCCACGTCGCACGTCCTCACGTTGGCCCCGGCCTTTAACGCCGTAGCCGATGTGCGTGGCGGCACCTGTGCTACCTCCACCAGCCTGAGCTGCGCCCCGGTGGCGGCCAACGCCACCACCAGCCGCCTGCTCACGGGCCTCACCGTAGGTGTCAGCTACTTCGTGCGGGTGTACCCGCTGGCGCTGAATGCCCCCGCCGGCCCGGCCGCTGCCTTCACGCTTTGCCTCACCAACGCCCCCGTGCTGCCCGCCAACGACGATTGCACGGCCGCCATCGGCGTACCGGTTACGGCCGATTGCAGTATGCCCAGCGCCGGCACCGTGGCCGGGGCCACTCAAAGCCTGGCCCCCACCGCCAACTGCGGCCGCAACGTCACCACCGCCTCCGATGTGTGGTACAGCTTCGTGGCCACCGCCACTACGCACGTGGTGGAAACCAGCGCCGAATTTAACGGTATTGTGGACGTGCGCTCCGGCGCTTGCGCCAACACCACCAGCATCGCCTGTAATACCATTGCAGCGGGTGCTTCGCGCACGCTCACGGTCAATGCCCTCACGGTGGGCAGCACTTACTACGTGCGGCTCTACCCCAGTGGCGGTACGCCGGTAGGGGCTTCGGCTACCTTCCAGCTGTGCGTAACCACGGTGTCGGTGGTACCCGCCAACGACGACCCCTGCGGGGCGCTGTCGCTGAGTTCGGCCATCGCCACCAGCACCACCGCCGGAGCCACTACCACCGCCCTGCCCGGCATTGCTCAGCCCACCTGCTCGGGGGCCAACAACCCGCGCGATGTGTGGTTCAGCTTTGTGGCTCCAAACACGACGCTTTCCATTACTTTTAGAGGCAACTCGGCCAGCGTAGCGCGGCTTTACACGGCCGCCACTTGCTCCACGGCTTTCGTCCTGGTGAACTGCCGCCGCAGTGCTAATGGCCAGCCCCTTTCAGCCCAGGATTACATCGGCCTCACCGCCGGGCGCACGTATTATTTGGCCGTTTCGGGCTATAACAGCAACTCCCTTACCGGGGCCATTACGCTGGCGTACACCATACTGGGTACCCGCACCCTGGCCAATACCGACGCCCTGCTGGTGTACCCCAACCCCAGCAATACCGGCCAGTTGACCCTGCGCCTCGCGGCCCCGGCTACGGCCGGTACTGCCACGCTGCTCAACGTGCTGGGCCAGGCCGTAGCTACCCTGCCGCTGCCTGCCCACGCCACCGAAACCACCCTTTCGGTGCGCGGCCTGGCGGCTGGCCTCTACACGCTGCGCGTAGTGGTTGATGGCCAGGTGCTGACCCGCAAAATTGTGCTGGAATAATCGATAGGCTCATTCGCCAAAAAGCCCCGTTCTGCTGGTCAGAACGGGGCTTTTTTTGTGGCTTTCTGAATTTGCTGCTGGCGCGCGTTTTCAACCCGCTGCCGGTTAGTTTCGCGTCCCTGACGCGCGTAAAGAGCAGTAATTCAAGGTTGGGCCTGGTAAAGCATGAGAGCGGTGAGGCGAACCCATTTCAGGTTTTATGGCCGGGCGATTTTATCGTCCCTCCCACGCGTCGGAGACGCGGAGCCAGGTGGCAGCGCGTTAAAAACGCGCGCCAGCAAGGTGTTGACAATGGGTCGGCATCGGCATGACAATAATTTGCTACCGCTCATGCAGCCACTCCAGCACTGGGGCCAGGGCTTGCGGCCCCAGCCCCGGCCCCAGTGGTCCCGGCACCAGCAAATTGGCCTGGGCAGCGGGCAGCGTGAGTAGGGTAGTCGTGCGGCGGCGTGGTAGGGCTTGCCGCACCGCCCGGCTGCCTTCGCGGCCAGCGGCCAAGGCCAGGATGGGCCGCACCGCTTGGCCCCGCGCTGCCCAAGCGGCGCGGGGAGGACCCGTGGTCACGGGAATATTTTGCAGCAGCAGGAACGCCGGTTCTGGCCGCGTTGGCGCGGCTTCCGCAAAGGCCAGCGCCCGGCCGCCAGCCAGCCACGCGCCCACCGTGGTGGTATCGGCCCCGGCCGTGGCGCGGAGCAGGCGCAGGGCCGCTGGCAGCGGGGCCACGGCGGTGTCGGCGGGGGGCAGCAGCAGTACAATTATGCCGTTGCGGGCCAAGGCATCGGCCCAAAGCGGGGCCGCGGCGGCCGTGGTGGCGTCGGGCAGCAGGGCCAGGGCGGGGCCGGGGGTGCGGGTGTCGGCGGGGGCAAACAGCCAGGCGGTACCGCCGCTGGCCTGCGGCAGCTCTTCGACGCGGTAGGTGCTGGGCGCAGCCGTACCGCGCCGCACCAGCAGCACCGCGGCCCGCACCGAGTCGAGGGCCAGAGTGCCGCGCCAAAAATCGCCGTCGAGCGTGAGGCGTAGGGTTTGGCCGGGGCGGCCGGGGCGTACTAGGCGCAGCTGGTTAGCGGCAAAGGTTACGGTGTCGGCCACAAAGCTCAAGCCGGCTGCCTCGGGCAGGGTAAGCTCGGCTTCGTAGTGGCCGGGGCTGGGATGGCGCACGTCGAGGGCCGCTGCGAGGTGCGGGCCGGCCGGCAGTGCCACACTGCCCTGGTAGTGGCCCATAGGTGGCGGCCCAGATGCCACGGCGGCGTCGGGTTGCTCCTGGCAGCTACCAAGCAGCCATCCCACCCCCGCCAGCAGCAGGAACAAGCGAGGGGAATGATTTCTTGAATGCCTCATTTTCGAGCTGCGCAAGCCGTTGGTTACTGCTGTTGAGAGGGTGACGCTGCATTGGCGCGGGCCTTCAGGCCCGCGCCTGCTACTCGCGGGTTTCTGGGGCAATCCCGTGCTTTTTACGCGCCCCGGCCCGCAAGGCCCTTGCGCAGCACCAAGTCGCGGTCAATAGTAGTGCCCAGGCGAAACTCGTGTTCGCCGATTTCCTTGAAGCCGAAGCGTTGGTAAAAGGCCAGGGCGCGGGTGTTTTTCTCCCACACGCCCAGCACCACGGCGGTGCAGTGCAGCTGCTCGGCCAGGGCCAGGGTGGCCCGCATCAGGGCGGCACCCAGGCCGGTACCAATCCAATCCTCGGCCACGTAAAGCTGCTCTATTTCGAGGCGGCCGTGGGCGGCGGCCGGGTCAGCCTCGTCGGGTAGGCCCAGGGGCGAGTTGTCGCGCAGCTTGGCGTAGCCCACCAGTTGGCCCTGCATTTGGGCTAGGAGGTAGGTCACGTCGGGGCGCAGCAGCTCGGCCAGCTGAATTTCTGGCCCGAAGGATTGGGCCAGGTACGCAGCTAGGTCGTCGGGCCGCGTGGTGGCGCCGAAGGTGTCGGAAAAGGTTTTGCGGCCAAGTTCGGCCAGGTGGGCGGCCGTAACGGCGTTGGCTTTGGCCGGCACAATGCGAAGGGGCGAGGACATGGCGCAAAGGTCGGGCCGTGGCGCGGGTTTTCAACCCGCGCCCTTAGCTGCCGCTACAGCAAAATCTCGCCAGCTGGCCCAGTGCCTACGCTGCCGCCCCGGCGCAGGCGGCACCCGTAGCGCACCAGAAACCCGGCGGCCACCAAACCCAATAGGTTAAACAACACCAGCCCCAGCGGCAGGGCGGCCGCATCAGCCTGGGTTTGCTCCCATAAATAAGCCGTCAGCACCAGTCGCACCAGAAGCCCCAGTGCCAGCAGCACGCCCGAAACGATGAACAACAAGCCAACCAGGCGGCTGTGGGCGGCAGGCAGGGGAGTAGGCATGGCGGTGGCGTGGGTTAGAAAAATGGTTGGCAGTCATACGCCACGGCCGCCACGGCGTTTTGTGTGGCCGTGCGGGCGCCCCCGCCGCCCGCCGGGCTTCGGGTTGACAATCCGGCCCGGCCGGTGTACTTTTGTTCCACCAAGCCCACAAGCGAGAGTAGCTCAGTTGGTAGAGCATCAGCTTCCCAAGCTGAGGGTCGCGAGTTCGAACCTCGTTTCTCGCTCATTCAGAATTAGCCACTTAGCCGCGACGCTGGGTGGCTTTTTTTGGTAATTTGCCAATTGTTTTTTCGCTTCATGGTCAAATTTGACACGCTCTCCATCGTCATTCCGGTTTACAACGAGGCCCGCACCATTCACCAGATTCTGGATTTGCTGCGCGAGCTGAAGCTGGTAAACGACATCCGGAAGGAAATCATCCTGGTCAACGACTGCTCGACCGACGCCTCGGCCGACACCATCCGGGCCTACGCCGCCCGCTACCCCGAGCTGGGCCTGCGTCTGCTCGAACACGCTGTGAACCAAGGCAAGGGCGCGGCCCTGCACACCGGCATCCGCGAGGCCACCGGCGACTACGTCATCATCCAGGACGCCGACCTGGAGTACGACCCCGAGGAATACAACGTGCTGTTCAAGCCCATCCTCAAGGGTTTTGCCGACGTGGTGTTTGGCTCGCGCTTTTTGGGTGGCAATCCGCACCGCATCCTGTTTTTCTGGCACAGCATCGGCAACGCTGTCCTCACGTTCTTTTCGAACATGTGCACCGACCTGAACCTGACCGACATGGAAACGTGCTACAAACTCTTCCGCCGCGACCTCATCCAGGGCCTGACGCTGCAAGAGAAGCGCTTCGGCTTCGAGCCCGAAGTAACCGCCAAAATAGCGCGGGTGCCCGACGTTCGCATCTACGAAGTAGGCATCAGCTACTACGGCCGCACCTACGCCGAGGGCAAAAAAATTGGCTGGCGCGACGGCTTCCGGGCCATCTACTGCATCATGAAGTACGGGCTGCTGGGCGGGTAAGCGGGGCCAAGGTCACTAATTAGTTTTCTCGAAGAGTACAGCCTTAAAATAGCCGCCTTCCTGCCAGCCCGGAAAAGCAAGGGTGCTATCGCACCAGAGGGCCTTAAACCGGGTATCGCGGCTCAGCATAGTCAGCGGAATATGGGCATCAACCGGGCAAAACCACCCGTCCCAGAACACGTAAGTGCCCACCGGCAGGTCTTCCAGGTGCGGAGTCCACTCGTGCCGCATTGGCGGCCGAAGCACCGGGTTGTAGAGGTCAAGTTGGAGGGGAATGGCGTAGTAGGTGTGCTCAAAAGCAATGGGGTGCCACATCCAACTGGCATCGTGTTGCTTAAGCCAGCGGGTGCCTTTATCGGCGAGCTGCAAATCGGGGAGTTTCAAAAAATCGCGGTGCCAGTGCAAGGTACTGTGCCAGCCAACGGCGGTACCTGTAGGGGTGGTGTACGTGTAATCGTTTCGAAACAGCATAACTATCAGGGCACTTACCACCACGACCGCCACGCTGGCCTGTGCCCTAGGACCTGGCACAATAAGCTGGCTCGCCCCGGCCAAGCCAGCTAGCGACACCACTGCGAAAAGTGGGGCCAGCACGGTGAGTACGCGCGTCATGCCAAACGAACTGAACAAGCCCAGTGCCCAGGCCGCAGAATGGAAAAGCATAAAAACCGCGATGTTGCCGTACAGGAGCAGCAGTTCGGTTCTGAACAGGGAATGCGACCAGAACGAGCGCCGTAGCATACGGCTTGCCATCACTACCCCGCCGAGTAAAACCAGGGCCGTTGGTATCCAGCCGAGCAGCGTGGGAATGTGTTCCAGAAAATGAACCCACTTGCCACTGCCGTACTGTGAGTTGACGAGGTAAGGATTGCTGCTGAACACCCATCCGAAATTGCCCAGGAAAACGCCGCCAACCAAGCTGTACACGCCATAGCCCAGGCCCAGAAGCGGCAGGGCTTTCCACTGCCGCTGCCACAGCAGGTACACCCCCCACAGGCCAAGCAGCACAAAGCCTTCGGAGCGCACGAAGGGCAGCCACGACACCGTCAGGGCCGACCAGGAGTACTTGTTGTGGGCGGCCAGCACCACGGCCCCCACCAGCACCAACCCGAAAAGCGGCTCGGTGAGCCCCGAGAATTGAATCCGAAAGTAGTCGGGGGCTCCGTAACAGAACACAATGGCCAGCGCAGGCCACGGCAGCCGCAAGGTGCGGGCCAGCAAATAAGCCAGCCACACCGAAGCCGCCACCACGGTGCATTGAAACAGCTTCATGCCCAAAAAGCCGGCTTGGGCTGGCCCACTGGCCAGCAGCGTAAACAGCGGCTTTGCCCAGGCATTTAGCAGGTTTTCAGGGTGCTGAAACGCAAAGTGGGCAAACAGGTAATGGTAGATGCTGTCGCCGCCGTCGTAGGTGTTCTCGGTGAGGAAGGCAACAACCAGCGAAGTGAGGTACAGCAGTGCCAGCAGCGCAAAAGCGGGCAGTTTGCCGCCCCACCGGCTGCACAAAGGGCTGCCCTGGCCAAAATAGCCGCGCCCAAGGGCAGGCCACCGGGCACTTGCCGGGGTAGTAGGTAGGGCATCAAAGACCATCGGGAGGGTGCTATTGGTAGAGCAAGACAGACCGCCAGTAGGCAGCAAAGCACCTGACCGGGTCCGTGTTGCGCCCCCGCCAAGCACGCGGTTGTTTGACTGTTATTATTCAGCCTTTATTATTTCTAAATCGTCCAGATATACTGGCTGCGAGCTTTCGGCACGCCACAGGTACACCTTCAACTGGGTGTTGTAGGTAGCCTCGGTGGGCACCTCGATGGTTTTGGTGACCGCTACCCAACTCCCAAACTTGTTGGCCGCAGGCACGAGGTCGATGGCTTCGTACTTCAGGTTCTTGTCGGGAGCAATATTATCGAGACTTACCACCAGCTTGGCTTTGGCATCCTTGGAGGGCAGCAAAACCCAGGCTTTAATGGTGATTTTTTTGAGGCGGGTGCTGCTGAGCTTGCCTAGCAGGTTTGTAAATCCCCCAGCAAACTCAACCGCCCCGTTGATGCGGGCAGAATAAGCTCCCGAGTGCGCCTTTTCCTTGGTCAGAAAAGGAACCGTGCCAGCAGGAACCCAGCCTTCCAGGTGGTCGTAGTCGTTGCCACTGAGCGTCATCTCGTCAGTAGGGGAGTTGTTGCCGCCGCAGGCGGCCAGAGCGAGCAGAAGGAGCAGCCAAGCTGCCGAAGAGGTACGCGACATAGGGGGCATTTTAGGGGTAAGTAGCGCAAAAGTAAGGGCTCGGGGGCTAATGGGGTGCCAGGGGATGAAGTGCCAACGGAGGCCAAGGCAATTTCAAGGAATGGCTGGCTTGGCATCGGCGGTGGCGCGGCGCCCGTGCCGGGCCTGCTTGCGGCTTACGCAAATGGCCACTGCGCTGGCCGCCAGCACGGGCACCCGCCTGACGCCGCGATTTTCGGGGGGCAACCCCAGGTTGTGCTGGTAAAGCACCACCGAATAGCTGCCCGCAGTGGCCGGCAAAAACCGCTGGGTGGTGCCGTAGAGCACCGTGTCCGGGCCGGTGCCATTCGCTAGGTGCCAAGCGTAGAGGGAGGTTGGGTCGGGGTTGCTTACGCGGAGCGTCCAGGCGGGAAGCTGGCGGTAGCGCCGATGGAAGAGCCAGCTGTTGGGGCATTGCCCTTGGCGGATGCCCTCGCCGGCATCTACGCTCACCACCGGAGAAGGAACCGTTGGCTGCCACGCCTGCGCCAGGGCCGCCACCACCACCGGATGGGCGGCCAAGCGGTAGTCGGCCACCGATAGCTCGGGCTGGTCGGGGCGTCCCGGGCCTTGGTTGTAGCCCGTGTACAGGTTGTTGGTGACCCGGCCGGGGGCCGCCAGGAAACCCCGCGAGTTGCTGAACGCCTGAACGCGGCGCATCTGGTAGGTAAGCCAACGCGCCTGGCAGCTGTCGCCCAGTGCCTTGGAAAACCAGGCCGAGTCGTCCCAGCCCCACACGCTGCCATTGCCGGGCCACAGTACGCCGGTGGTTGCAAGGCCGCCGCCCGGCAGCGGTGCCACCGAGTCGCCGTGGTCGAAATAAATGACGTAGGGGGACTGTTTGTACTGCGCACCCAAGGGGGTGACGCCCCCGCCATCCGGCCCGAAATTGTAGCCGTGGCACGGGTCGATGGTGGCCATCGGGCGGCCCGCGCAAGGCCCGTCGGTAAGGGCCAGCGGGTCTAGGTCGGGGCAGCTAAAGGCGTTCGGAACTGGATTGGCAGCTTCGTCGAGGGCCGGGTACGTTTCGCGGGGCCGCATGGTGGCCATGCCAAAGTCGAAAAGCAGGCGTGGGCGGCCGAGCGCGTCGCGTCCATCCACAAAGTGCTGAATCTCGCGGTCGTTGGAGCCGTAAAGAGTCATGGGCTCGGCCGTGAGCAACAAGGGCAGGTTGCCGGGGCGTTGGCGGGCATAATGGCGAATGCGGGCCAGGAACAGCCCCATCCGATGCAAGGCGGCGGGCATCTGGGCGGCGGGCACCAGGTGCAGCTTGGCCCACACCTTGGGCTGGCCCATGTGCAGGCTGGTGTAGCCGCAGTCGAGGTAGCAGGTGGCCTGGTAATAGAGCCACATCCGGCCTTCCAGCTTGGTGGCGTCGGGAGCATAGTCGGCCCGCCAAAACAAATACGACAACCGGGGAAAACTAAAATGAAGCTTAGTGCGGGGGTGCCCGTTCTCGTCAAGGTAATAGGCACTGTCGGCCGGGTTGTGCAACTCGTTGCGAAACTCTTCGATAACTGAAGGCAGGATGGCCACGTCGCGCACTCCCGAGTTGGTGCCTGGCGGCCCTGGCTTCATCCAACTTTCGCAGGGTGTGGCCGGTGGGTCGCAGGTACGGCTTTCGTCGACGTTTTCGAGTACCGATGCCTGGATAAAGGGGCGCGGCAACCCCACACAGTCGTAAGCTTCGTTGATGCGGATTACGGTTTGGGCCGCTGCCTTCAAAAAATCAGACCCCGGCACAAACCGTTCAGCCCGGTCCCAGTTGGCGGCCGCAAATTGCACAAACGATGCCCTAAGCTGCACCAACAGCGCAACATCAGCCGCGAAATTGACTGGACAATAAGCAAATGTGCATCGGCCGTTGCAGGTCAGGCTGTCCACGTAGCTGGCGGGGTCTGCGGGCGGGCCGCCGGTGTAGCACCGTCTGCCATCGGGGGTGCGGTTCCAGTCAACCCCCATGGGCAGGTTCTCGTCGGTGAGCCCGTTCATGGCCACGGCACGGGCTAGGTAGCGGGCCGTGTTCAGAAAAGCCGTGGAATCGTAAAAAGGATACTGGGGGCGGCATGGTTGCCCCACTGCAGGTTGCCCTGCCGTTGCGGCAAACTTCAAAAGCAAAATAAAGTAGAAGGTGCGCATCAAAGCAAGCCGGGTGTGGTTTTGCCCCCAGTTGTTCTTCAAAACTACTTGCTGCAAGGCCAATGGGGTACAAAAATGGCGGCGGGCGGTGCGTCCGACTGCGGCGCATTGATGAGTGAGGCCTGCAAGGTCAGGGGTGGACGATGCTACTCTGGAGCGCCCCAAATGAGACGAAAGCCCGGTGTGGCCCGAACGTAAGTTGGTAGCTGCTGGTTGTGGTGGCTGTCGAAGGCCGTAATGCGCCAGCCTTGCTGTATTAGCGAGCGCACTTGTGCTTCACTGGGTGGCCAACTGTATACGGTGCGCCCAGAATGGAACATGGCCTGCACTTCCTCGCTGCCGGGGACGTTGATTATCAGGTATTCAGCGGGTAGGTCTTCGCCCAGTTGCGCATAAAGCCTAGCGTTGGCCGTACGAGCTGGGCGTTGTAGCATTTCTTGGTAAAGGCCGTAGCTTCCTTCTTGAAAATGCACCGTGTACACTCCCCAGGGACGAGCATCAAGCAACACAACCGCTAGCAGCAACCCCGCAGTTGCCAAACCCACCCCCCAGGGCCGGCCCGCAAATCGGCCCGGCAGCCATGCTATAAACAATGCGAGCGGGCGAGCCGCTATCACAAACAGCAAAGGGCTGACAACGTAGGTATATGAGTACATTTTGGTTGCTGCCAGCGTAAAAAAGGCGTAAATCAACCCCGCAATAGCCAAAAGCAGCCCCACTGGGCGGTGCCGGTCGGCAGAAAACAGCGCCCAACCCACCCCCAGGACCAGCAGCCCACAAATGGCCCCGTAGTGAATGGGAAGCAGCGCGAAATGGTAGTACCAGTCGTGGGCGTGGCCTTCCAGTGCCTCAGTGAAATGGCGGGCATTGTAACTGCGCTCGTAGGCGCTTTCGAGGGGGTAGTGGTAGGCGGTGAACAGTTGCCAGGGCAGCCAGACGACGGTGGCTGCCACCACAGATAACCCGGCATGAACGTACTGCATGACCACCCGACGACGGGCGGGGTCGCTCAAAATATCCAAACCCCAAGCAGCATATACCACCAAGCCGGTAAGCCACTTACACAGCACCGCTGCGCCAGCAAATGCGCCCACCGCCACCAGCCAGCGGCCGGGCCGGGCACTGACCCGGTACTCGTAGTAGGCCCATACGCTGGCACCTACGTAGGCCGTAAAGGCAACATCGTCGTGGTCCATACCAATGAGGCCACTGGTTTGCTCCAGCGCATAAAAGGCAAAAGCAGCCAGCACGGCCGCCAGGTAGCTGGTGCTAAAGTCGTGGTAAATCAGTAGGGCAATGCGATAAATCGGATAAAGCAAGAGACTGCCGAGCGAGCAAGGCGCTGGGCAACCGGAGCGCGACTACATTGGTGCCGAAAACTTTCATGGCAAGGGCCATTTGCCACAGGAACAACGGCTGTTTGTGCAGCCAAACGTGGTTGCAGCACCACGCTTTGTAATTGTAGGGCAACGCGGGAATAGCCCGCAACATTGGACGCAAGGGGGCATCCATGAGGTTGCGAGCTACTAAGGCATGATACCGTTCGTCCCAATCGTGCAGAAAGGGGTCTAGGCCAATCATTGTCAAGCGCAGCAAGAAGGCGGCTCCCATCAACAGTAGCAAGGCTTGAGCTGGGCGCTGCTGCCGCCAACCTACGTAACTACCCACCAAAAAAAACAAGCTGCCAATAAGCAGGCACATCAACCAAACGTCACTCATGAGGCTAATACAATAGATTTGCAAATAACGAAGCTGTTTAGAAAGTCGGCTTTTGGTTGATTTTTTGCAAAAAGGATGACGACGAAGGCGAGCCAGTGCCAGGCCAGCCAATTGCCGACGCTGGTTTCGTAGCGGACGAGCAAGGTTTTAAAACCGCCGAGCCAGGCGTTGGCGTGTTCGACCACGACGCGGCGGGCGTAAAGTTCGGGGTCGAAGGGGGTGTCGTCGTCGGTCTGCCAGTCGGCGGCGCGGCGGTTGCGGGGGATGTTGGCCGCTTCGAGCGCGGCGCAGATTTCCCCGAACAAGGCGTTGAGCCGGTGCGTGTCGTGGTGGTTGCCCGCCTGCGGGCGGGCGCAGGCCAAAGGCTGGCCCCGGTTGTAGGCCGGGAACAGGGCCGTGGTGGTGCGGGCTTTTTTGCGGCCCTGATAGCCGACGGCCTCCCCGCCGTTCTTGGCGGGTGTGTGGCTGCCGTCCAGTTGGACGCTGGAACAGTCCAGGTGGGCCCCGTTTTCGCGCAACAAACGGAGCCAGACCCCTTGCCACGACCCGTTCTTGCGCCAGGCATTAAAGCGGGCGTACACGCTCTGCCAGGTCAGCGTTGCACCCGTAAAAAACTGATTGACAGGCAACAAGCGCCACTGGCAGCTGCTTTTGAGCTTGTAGAGGATGACTTCCACTAACTCGACCGGCTCCACGACCGAGGGGCGGCCGTGGGCGGAGAAGGTGAGCACGGGCAGAATCCATTGGCGAATCATATCTTTGGACAGGACTTCCATCAAAATGCGAAAAAGATGAGTGTTGCACCTCAAATTTCGCGCTTTTTTGGGAGTCCTTTGACTTTCTAAACAGCTTCAATACTTCCTGCCGTGTCAAAGCAAAGGTACAGCCGGCTGTTAGCTGGGCCACAACACCGCTCGCTTGGCCACCCTAACTGCGGGCTGTGATAATTGGCCCCGGCACAGGAGGCGGCACTGCGGAGCGCTTGCTAAAAACACATTCGTTGCCTGGTGCTACAGTGGCATCTGGTAGTAAGCCGTGCGGCCACGGCCCGCCAGTTGCCAGCATCGTAACTTAAGAGTTGCCCCGCCCCCGGTTGTAGTATTGCAGCCGCGTTGGCGCTTTCCATGGCTGAATCCTCGACTCTTGCTGCCCGCTTTCGGCATCTGCTACCAGCCCTGCTGCTGCTGGGCTTCGGCCTGACATACGCGCTGATTTCACTCGTCAATCAGCTCAACTTCCGCACCGCCGCCCTTGATTTGGGTATTACGGCGCAGGCCGTGGCGGCGTTTGCCCACGGGCGGGCGCCTTGGGCCACGCTGCTGCACGACGCGCCGCCCATGCCGTTTCTAGCCGTGCATTTCAGCCTGACGCCGGTGCTGGCCGTGCCGCTCTACTGGCTAACGGGCGGGGCGTGGGCGCTGCTGCTGGTGCAGCTGGGGGCGGTGCTGCTGGGGGCGCTGGGCGTGTGGCGCTACGCCTTGGCGCGGGGTGCTACGCCTTGGCGCGGGGTGCTACGCCGGGGCAGGCCAGTTGGGCACTGGCATTGTTTGGTAGCCAGTGGGGCGTTTTTTCGGCGCTGGGGTTTGATTATCACGACAACGTGGTGGGGGCCATGGCCCTGCCCTGGCTGGCCTTGTGGGTGGGGCAGCGCCGCTGGCTGCCCGCCGCCGCGGCCGCCCTGCTGCTGCTGCTCAGCAAAGAAAACATGGCCCTGTGGCTGGCTTTCGTGCTGCTGGGCTTGGCCTGGCAGCACCGGCGGCAGCGAGCGGTGGCCGCCGGGCTGGGCCTGGCCGCCGGGGGCGCCCTAGCTTACTTTTGGTTGATAACCAGCTACGTGATGCCGGGCCTCGACCACGCCCACCGGGCCTTTGCCCAGCTGGTGCGCTACCGTCATTTGGGGCCGTCGTTGCCCGCCGCCGTGGCCTACGTGCTGGCGCACCCGGCGGCGCTGTGGGCGGCGTTGTTGGAGAACACCACCGGCGACCCGGCGCACAATTACATCAAGCTGGAGCTGTGGGCGGCGCTGCTGCTCTCGGGCGGCTGGGCGCTGCTGCGGCGGCCCTGGTACGCCCTGATGCTGCTGCCCATTGTCGGCCAGAAGCTGCTGGCCAACGACCCTGGAATATGGGGCATCAACGGCCAGTATTCCATCGAGTTTGCGCCGGTGCTGGCGCTGGCCGTGACCGATTGGCTGGCTGCCCGCCCGCCCCTGCCCGCCGGGCGCCGGGCGCTGGCGGGGCCGGTGGCAGTAGCTGTCACGGCCCTGTTTACCATCGTCACGCTTTACACCCGGCAAAGCACCTGGTACGACCGCACAACCACCAATTTCCTGCTCGGGCGGCACTACCGCTGCCACTACCAGCGGGCGGCCCTGCACGCCGCCCTGGCCCGGCTGCCGGCCACGGTGGCACTCAGTGCGCAGTCGTGCCTAGTGCCGCAGGTGCCCGAGCGGCCGCAGCTGTATTTGTTTCCGGTGGTGCGCGATGCCCGTTACGTGGCCATCCTGCGCTACCCCGACGAGGGCAGCGCCTGGCCCTTGAGCCTGGCCGCCAGCGCCCGGGCCATCGAGCAGTTGCGGGCACGGGCCGATTTCCGGGTGGCCTACGAAGACGAGCAGCTGCTGATTTTTAAGCGCTTTGGCCCCGTGGCCAACGCCGCCGAGGTGCTGCAGCCCTAGCCGGCGCGCGGTGCGGGCCGCCACGCCCGCCACCGGCTGGCGCAACCTGCGTTAGCTTCGCCAACTTTGTCGGTCCGACGCCCCGTCCAATGCCTATGTTCCGCATCCAAAACTACCTCAACGGCCAACTGGTGGCCCCGGCTTCTGGCCAGTATTTGCCTAACATCGAGCCCGCTACGGGCCAGGTGTACGGCGAAATTCCGGACTCCGGCCCGGTCGATGTGGCCGCCGCCGTGGCCGCCGCCGAAGCGGCGCTGCCCGCCTGGCGCGCCCGGCCCGCCGAGGAGCGCGGCCGCTTGCTCGAAAAAATCGCCGACCTCATCGACGCCAACCTCGAACGCCTGGCCCAGGCCGAAAGCCGCGACAACGGCAAACCCCTGGCCCTGGCGCGGGTGATGGACATTCCGCGGGCGGCCAGCAACTTCCGGTTTTTTGGCACTGCCGCGCCGCATTTCGCCACCGAAGCCCACGTGCAGGAAGGCCTGGCCCTCAACTACACCGTGCGGCACCCGGTGGGCGTGGTGGGCTGCATTTCGCCCTGGAACCTACCGCTTTACCTCTTCACCTGGAAAATTGCGCCCGCCCTGGCCGTGGGCTGTTGCGTGGTGGCCAAGCCCTCGGAAATTACGCCCGCCACGGCCTTTTTGCTCAGTGCGTTATGCATCGAAGCGGGCCTGCCGGCGGGGGTGCTCAACATCATCCACGGCACGGGGCCGGGCTGCGGGCAGGCGCTGGTCGAGCATCCGGGCATCAAGGCCATCAGCTTCACCGGGGGCACGGCCACGGGGCGGCACCTGGCGGCCACGGCCGCGCCGCTCTTCAAAAAGTTGAGCCTGGAGTTGGGCGGGAAGAACCCAAACCTCGTGTTTGCCGACTGCGACTTGGCCGCCGCCGTGCGCACCAGCATCCGCAGCAGCTTTGCCAATCAGGGCCAGATTTGCCTCTGCGGCTCGCGCCTTTTTGTGGAGCGCCCGATTTACGAGCAGTTCAAAACCGAATTTCTGCGCCAATTGGCCGACCAAACCGTCGGCGACCCGCTCGATGCCGCCACCAAACAAGGCGCGTTGGCCAGCGAAGCGCACCTGCACAAAGTGCTGGCCTACATCAAACTGGCGCACGACGAGGGCGGCACCCTGCTCGCCGGTGGCCACCGCGCCACCGTGCCCGGCCGTTGCGCCGACGGCTACTTCCTGGAGCCCACCGTCTTCGAGGGGCTGCCCTACGATTGCCGCACCAACCAGGAGGAAATCTTCGGCCCCGTCGTCACCCTCACGCCGTTCGACACCGAGGCGGAAGTGCTGCACATGGCCAACTCCACCGAATACGGCCTCTCGGCCACCATCTGGACCCAAAACCTGACCCGCGCCCACCGCCTGTCGCAGGCCCTGCACAGCGGCGTAGTGTGGGTAAATACCTGGCTGCACCGCGACCTGCGCACGCCCTTCGGCGGCATGAAGAACTCCGGTGTTGGCCGCGAGGGCGGCCTGGAGGCGCTCCGGTTTTTCACGGAGGCGCAGAATGTGTGCATTTCTCTGACGGGCGGGTGATGTTTCGCACAGAGTTTAGGGCGAGGGAAAGGAGTCAAAAAGAGAACGCACCGTTTCAAAAGCCCCTCTGCTACTCCTTTTGACTCCTTTCCCTCATTCCAAACTCCGTGCGAAATGACCTTATGGCTTCCACCACGTAAGCTTCAATTATGACAAAATCTCCAACCATCATCGTTGGCGCGGGCATGGCGGGCTTGGCCTGCGCCACTTGGCTGCACCGCGCCGGCCGCTCCGTGCTGCTGCTCGAAGCTGCTGATGCCGTGGGCGGGCGCGTGCGCACCGACGTCACGCCCGAGGGCTTCCGGCTCGACCGGGGGTTTCAGGTGCTGCTGACGGAGTATCCCGAGGCCCGGCGCATCTTCGACTACGGGGCGTTGAACTTGAAAGCCTACCAGTCGGGGGCCGTCATCCGGCTGGCCGACGGGCGCGAAACGACCCTGCAAAACCCCTTGCAGCGGCCGCTGGCGGCGTTTTCGGCCCTGGCCTCGCCCATTGGTACGCTCACCGACAAGCTGCGGATTTTGAGCCTGGTGCGCCACGTGGCCAAGCACACGCCCGCCGAGCTGCTGGCCCGCCCAGCCACCGACACGCTCAGCTTCCTGCGGCGCTACGGCTGGAGCGAGGGCATGATTGACAACTTCTTCCGGCCATTTTTTGGGGGCGTGTTTCTCGACCGCGACCTGGGCACGGCCAGCAACTTTTTCGAGTTTGTGTTTCAGCAGTTTGTGCGCGGCGCGGCGGCCGTGCCGGCCCTCGGTATGCAACAGTTGCCCGAGCAGCTGGCCGCCCGCCTGCCCACGGGCACGGTGCGCCTCAGCACCCGCGTGGCCCGTGTAGAGGGCCGCCGCGTCCACCTCGAAAACGGCGAGGTGCTGACCGCCGCCGCCGTGGTGCTGGCCGTTGACGGTTCGGCCCCGGCCCACTTGCTGCCCGGCCAGGTGCTGCCCGAAAACGGCCGCATTGCCGCCGCCCGCCGCACCACCTGCACCTACTTTGCCACCCCCGCCGGGGCCGCCGCCCCCGGCCACCGCAATGGCCTGCTGCGCCTCAACGCCATGCCCAACCAGCTGGCCCACAACGTAGTGTTTGCCTCCGAAACGGCCCCGGCCTGCGCTCCGGTGGGCCGCCACCTGGTATCCGTCAGCACCCACGGCGCGCACGGCCTGACTGCCGCCGACCTTACCCGGCAGCTGCGCGAGGAGCTGCTGGCGTGGTTTGGCCCCCAGGTGGCGGGCTGGGAGCACCTCAAAACCTACGAAATAGCCAACGCCCTGCCCGAGTACGCCGCCGGCCAACCCACCCAACTCCCACTGCGCCTGACCGATACCCTCTACCGCTGCGGCGACTGGAGCGCCTACCCGTCGCTAAACGCCGCCCTGGCCACCGGTCGCGAAGTAGCAGAGCAGATTATTGAAGTGTTGAGTGTTGAATGCTGAGTGTTGAATGCTGATTGTTTATCCTGAACCATTCAACATTCAACATTCAACACTCAACATTTCATCTACTCCAGCTTGGTGGTGCCAAACAGCACCCCGGTGGTGATGATAAAGCCCTGGTTTTTTAGTCCATACGACTGGCCGCCGTAGCTGCGCACGAAGAAGCCGGTGTTTTCCCAGGTGTAGCGGCCGTGCAGAAAATACTGCCGGCTGCCCACGCTCCAGCCAATTTCGCCGCCCACGGCGGGGCCGAAGGTGACGCCCTTGTCCTCGAAGCGCGTGCCGGTAGGGTAGGCGGCCTGGTTGATGACGGGGCCGCTCAAGGCCAAGTGGGCCGCGTAGCCGCCCTCTACGCGCAGGGCCAGCGGGCCGCAGCGGAGCAGCCGCAGGCTCAGCAGCAGCGGCACTTGCAGGGAGTGTTCCTCAAAAGGCTCGCTATCGCCAAAAAAAGGCTGGGTGTAGCGCCCGCCCCGGCGCAGGTACAGCATCTCGCCCTGCAAAGCCAGCGGCCCCGCCACGTGGCTGCGCACCACCAATCCGGCGCAGCCAAACTGGCCGGGCTCGAAGCTGCTGCCCGGCACGGCCGCCCGTAAATCAGCTTCGGGGCCGCTCAAAGTATAGCGGCTGTAGCCCAGGCGCACCCCAATTTGCACGGTAGGGGCAGGGTCGGCCGAAGCATCGGGCGGGCCAATGGCGGGTTGCGCCTGCGTCGGCACAGCGGCTATTAATAGCCAGCCGGTTAGCGCCAGCAGCGCGAGCGGGTATAGTTTCATCATGTGCAAAAAGCCAGCCCGCCGCAACCTGAACCGTGCCAGCAGTAGGCAATGATACGACGGCCACTCCTTTCTGGACTTTGCCCGCCCCACTTTTTATGCGCCGGTGCGCCCGGCGGGGCTCAGAGGCTGGGCACGGCCCCGGCCGCACTCAACTCGCGGCAGTAGGTGATGAAATCGGTGTTGACGGGCTCGATGCCGTGCTCGCGGCAGCGCAGGGCCACTTGGGCGCGGTGGTAACTGGCGTGCACCACAGCGTGGGTGAGGATGTCGTGTACCTGACTTTCGTAGCTGTTGCCCAACGAGTTGGTGTAGCTCACTAGGCGTTGCAGCTCGGCATCGTCGGCCTGGGCCATGAGCTGGTGCAGGGGTTCGGAAGTCTGCTCGTGTAGCTGCTGGCAGGTGGCGAGGCCGTGCTCCTGCCACACTTTTACGGGGCTGGGCGTGCCGTTGATGCGCGAAATCCAAATAGCCTGAGCATTGAGTACGTGGCTGAAAAGGCGCAGCACCGCGCCGGGCAGTTCCTGGCCCGGAGCCGCCGCTGTAGTAAGGCGTTCCAGCAGCGTTTCGTTGGCCCAAATATTGAAAGCTCCTAGTTTTTCGAGTGTGTTCATCAGTGTAAGCAAGTAAAGGAGATTGGAGCGGTAAAACGGGCCAGTCCCTGCAAAGTTGGGGCGGGTTTCCGGTTGGCGCGTACGTCGGCGGCGGCGAATTGCGTCGTTACCCCCGTCCACTGTACCCAAACCGCCCTTTCAGCCGCTCAAAAGGAGCTTCCACGAAGTGCCATGAGGCAGCGGCCCCCAGCGCTAGTAGCGGCCCCAGCACCAGCAGCACCGGCACGGGGCTCAGCCAAAGCTGCCGGCCCGCCGCATCGGGCACCAAGTGGTACACCAGCCGCTGCCAGGCCACCAGCAGCGGCAAGTGGTAGAGGTAGAAGCCGTAGCTGCGTTGTCCTACCCATTGCACCGCCGGGTGCGCTAAACCCAGCTGCTGGGCGGCAGCCGGTGCTTTCAGCAACCAGGCCAAGGTTAGGAACGCGGCCACCGCCCCGCCACTTACGTAGCTTAGTTCCCAGGCAATTGCGTTGCGGCCGGTGCCATTGCTAAAGGCCAGGGCCAAGCCCACCCAGGCGGCCCAGGCCAGGGCCGCGTAGCGCCCCCGGCTCAGGCGGGCTAGCCACGGCTTATGATGCCCCAGGCGCAGCACCGCCCCCAGGCTCAACAAATCGAAGCTAGCGGGCAGCAGCAGGTGCACCATGGCGGGGCCGTAGGCGGCGGCCCAGGCCACCCGAAATAGCCAGCCAGCCGCCGCCAGCGCCAGCAACGGCCCCAGGCGGCGGCCGGTGAGGGCCAGCACCACGGGCCAGAGTAAGTAAAACTGCTCGTCCACGGCCAGCGTCCAGTAGTGGCCCAGGCCGTCGGCCCAACCGTGCAGGTGGTAAAAAAACAGGTTGGCCCCCGGCAGCAGAAACCACGCCGGGTGCTGCCGCAATGCCGCCAGCGGCAGCAGCGCACAGCCCGCCAAAGCCAAGTAGTAGGGCGGCAAAATGCGCAGTACCCGGCGCAGGTAAAACGTGCCCAGCCGCGCCCGCCACGCGCCCGGTGCGCCGGGCCAGGCCCCGTATTTCCAGATGATGCCTGACACCAGGTAGCCGCTCATCACAAAAAATAAGCTGCGCCCTACCTCGCCCAGCGGAAACGCCGGGCGCAGCCAGTGGTGCAGCACCACTACGCCCACGGCCACGGCCCGCAGGCCGCTTAGCTCGGGCCGGTAGGTAAGAGGAGAGGAGGGCGCGGCTTGCATTGGGGCCGGCAAAATACGGCGGCCGGGCGGGGCGAACCGTACTTTTGCGGCGAACCATTGCGTTTCAAATTGACTGTTACTGCCATCGCCGACTTTCTTGCCGTCAGCTACCGCCCCGACCTCGACGTGCTGGTGGCCCGCTGGCTGCGGCCCATCGAGCTGGCCGAAATGGAGCAGGGCTACTGGGCGCTGCTGGCCGAGGCCGAGCTGCGCCAGTGCCGCCGCTGGCTCCTCGACGTGCGCCGCCGCCGCAATACCCACCAAGTTGGGGCCAGCTGGATGGTGCGCACCCTGCTGCCCGAACTGGGCCCTCGCCTGGGTGGCCGCTCGCGCCTGGCCTACTTACTCATGCCCGAGTACCTGCGCGATGCGGCGGCCGATGCTGCCTTCCCGCCGCCCACTTACTTCGACGGCAAGCCATTCGTGGGCGAGCGTTTTGTGGAGGAGCAAGCTGCTTTTAAATGGCTGCAAGCGGAGGACGAATAGTCTTTTATTAAAGGCTCCGCCAGGAAGATGAGGTTAAATAGATGCAAAGACGAATAGACAAAACCAGCGTGAGCCGAAACAATTCAGGCATTCCCTGGGCAAGAATTCAGCCGCTAACCCGCTTTTGATGAGCAACGAAAACAGTGCCTCCAGCCCGTCGCCTCAGGCCGCCCAGCGCACTCCGCGCGCCCCGGCGCTGGGGTTTATCTTCGTCACCATTCTGATTGACGTGATTGGGCTGGGGCTTATCATTCCGGTGGTGCCCAAGCTCATCCGGCAGCTTACGGGCGAGGGGCTGAGCCGGGCCTCGGAGTATTCGGGCTGGCTCACGTTTGCCTACGCGAGTGCGCAGTTTTGCTTTGCTCCGGTAATGGGCGGCCTCTCCGACAAGCTGGGGCGGCGGCCGGTGCTGCTGGCCTCGCTGCTGGGCCTGGGGCTCGATTATGTATTTCTGAGCCTGGCCCCGACGTTGGGCTGGGTGTTTGTGGGCCGCGTCATTGCGGGCATCACCGGGGCTAGCTTCACCACGGCCACGGCCTACATTGCCGACATCAGCACCCCCGAAAAACGCGCCCAAAATTTTGGGCTGGTGGGGGCAGCCTTTGGCATCGGCTTTATCGTGGGGCCGGCCCTGGGGGGGCTGCTGGCCGATTTCGGGTCGCGGGTGCCGTTTATGGTGGCGGCGGGCCTGAGCCTGTGCAATTTCCTCTACGGCCTGCTGGTGCTGCCCGAGTCGCTGGCCCTGGTCCAGCGGCGGCCCTTCGAGTGGGCGCGGGCCAACCCCGTGGCGTCGCTGCTGCGCCTGCGTCGCTACCCGGCCGTGCTGGGCCTGGTGGCCTCGCTGATACTCATTTACCTGGCGGGTTCGGCCACCCAGTCGGTCTGGACGTTTTACACCATGCTCAAGTTTGGGTGGACGGAAAAGGCCGTTGGCATTTCGCTGGCTGTAGTGGGGTTATTTTCGGGGTTGGTGCAGGGCGGGCTGGTGCGGGTGGCCATCCCGAAGCTGGGCGCGGCACGGGCCATCGTCATTGGCCTGAGCTGCTACGTGGTGGGCTTTGTGCTATTTGCCTTTGCCTCGCAGGGGTGGATGATGCTGGCCTTTTTGGCCCCGTACTGCCTGGGCGGACTGGCGGGGCCGGCGCTGCAAGGTACTATTTCGGGGCAAGTGCCGGCCAACGAGCAGGGCGAATTGCAGGGCTCGCTCACCAGCCTCATCAGCGCCACCGGCGTGGTAGGGCCGTTGCTGATGACGTACTTATTTGCCCACTTCACCGGCCCGGCCGCGCCGGTGTATTTCCCCGGAGCGCCATTCCTGCTGGGCGCGGTGCTGACGCTAGTCAGCGTGGGGCTGGCCGTGCGCTCGTTGCGGAAGCACCCGCCCGCGGCGCTGGCCCCCGCTACCGAGGCGCTGCCGGCGCACTAGGCCGTAGCGGCGGGTTGCCGATAGCCGCCTATGGTGCCCCCATGGTTATGGTTTTTGGTGAAATATAAATAAAAAACGAGAATTAGTAATTAAATTAAATTTTTTGCAGGTTAGTCCTAGGTCTTTAGCGAAATTTTTGTTAATTTTCGTTCTCGTCCCACTTACCCTTCCTGCCTCATGAAAACGCTACGCTACAGGATTATTCTTTGCCTGTTGTTTACATCGGCCGCTGTGGCGGCCCAAAAACTGCACGAAACCGAGTGGGAGCGGGGCATGATGACCAAAAAAACCAAGGTGGGCGTTTGGGAATATTTTGGTCGCACGCCTGCGCAGCAGCAGGTGTTGGTGCAGCGCTACGACCACGACAAGCAACGACTGCTGTACTACCGGCCCGCGGCCGATGCGTTTTATCTCGCCGAAACGGCCCCCGGCGTGTGGAAGACCCGCCTGCTCGACCAGCCTCCGCTGTTCATCGGCGGCGATGCGGCGCTGGCTGCCTACACCACCCAACTTAACTACCCCATGCAGGCCCAGGCACAAAACGTGCAGGGGCGTTTAGTGGTTAGCTTTGTGATAGATACGCTGGGCCAAATCTCGGGATACAAGTTGTTAAACAGGCTAGGCAGCGGCTGCGACGAAGAAGCCATGCGCATCGCCCACAGCATTCCCGGCAAGTGGATACCGGGCCGCCTTGGTTCGCACCCGGTGGCCGTGCAGTACGTGCTGCCGCTCACGTTTCGGCTGGCGGAGTAGGCGGCTGGCAGCCGAAAACCTGCCGGCCCGACATAGCTGCTTTACTCAAGAGATGCCGCTGCGTGCCCTGCCTCGTCGGCCCAGTCCTGTAGCGGCACAACTTGCCCGGCGCTGTTTCCTGCCTCTTCCCGGCTACGTCAACCTGCTCAATATCGTCGTTTTTCTGGCGACGATGGCGCGGCCAAGCAATGACTGCGCGAGCAGCCGCCGCGGCCAGTCGGGGTGAGCAGCCCAGCTTGAAAATCCTGCGTTGTGACACCTTGCTTTTGGGTCTGGCCTGCTGCTGCTTACCTTGCAGCGCGCACTAACTTTCTTGCATCATGAAATCTGCTTTCCTCTTTGCACTGTTGCTGTTGGCCATGGCGTTGCCCACGCGCCTGCTGGCCCAAACCATCCCCAACGGCGGCTTGGAAACTTGGCTCACGCGGAATGGCGGCGACGTGCCCCAGGGTTGGGTCACGAGCGACGACCTCTATGCCCGCCTTGGCCTGGCGGTGTCGCAGGGCACGGTCAGCAAAACGACCACGGCTCACGGTGGCAGCTTCGCGGCGCGGGTGGCGGTGCAGTCAATTTTTGGCCAAAACCTGCCTGGCGTACTCGTGTTGGGCGATGTGAGCCGCGTGGGGCCAACGTTCAACACCGCCTTTCGGGGCGGCATTCCGTTCACGGCGCGGCCCACGCAGGTGCAGTTTTGGTACCGCTTCAGCGGGGCCGCCAACGATTCGGCCAACGTCTACCTCGAATTACGCCGGGGCGCGGGCACTGCCGTGCGGCAGGTGGGCGTGGGCACGCGCTACTTGGTGGCTCCGGCGGCCAACACGGCCGTTTACACACTGGCCACGCTGCCCATCACCTACGGGCCCAGCAGCTTACAGCCCGATTCCCTGCGTATTTACTTGTCGGTAGGCAGTACGCGGTCGTCCACCACGGCTGTGCTTTTGTTGGATGACCTGACGCTGACTTTGCCGGCTGCCACCGCCCAGGGCGCGGCCCAGCTAGCCTGGCAAGTTTATCCCAACCCCAGCACCAACGGGCAATTTGTACTGCGCACCGCCGACGCTGCCCTGGCCCACGCTGCTTTGGAAATAGTTGACAGCCAAGGTCGCTTACTTCGCGCCTGGCCCGCCCGCCCCAGTGCCGGCCCCGTCACCGAGCGCCTCCTCGACTTGGGCGCGGTGCCCGCTGGCCTGTATCTGCTGCGTGTGCCCGGTCGGGCCGATGTGTGCCAGCGTCTGGTAGTGGAGTAGGGTGCAGGGTTTGGTCGTGAGTTGTGTTGGGATGAGCACCGATACACCCGGCTGGCTGGGTGTGCTTGACTCCTGTATTTAGTGCGTTTACAAGGTTGAGATGCTTCTTTCGTACCACAACAACGCAGGCATTCGCGACCAAGCGATAAAAAGCTCGTCCCCGCTCGAAACAAGTAAAAAATCCACCAAAGTGGGCGTCTGCAACCGGACACCTGTCCGTCAATGGACACTTTTTCGAAACTCTTAAAAACAAAATAATGACATAAAATTTTCAAAATCAGTTAGTTATAAATATGGCACGGGGCTTGAAATCACCTTGGCAACACCAGGCCGCTGCGGTTCACTTCCGAACAGCAGCGGGCGCGGTCTTCACCGAGCAACCAACCCACTTCAACCCCCCAAACGCCATGAACTTCTTCACCATTCTCCGCTCTTCGTTTGCCACCGCTGCTGCCGCCGTGGCGTTGTTTCTGGGAAATGCCCCCGCCGTTCAGGCCCAGGAGGCTGCCCCCGTCCAATTGGTGCGGGCCGACGCCAGCAGCTTTCAAGTGCGCATTGCCAACCCCGCCCAGGAGCCGGGCCGGGTGCAGGTCGTGCAGCTCAGCACCGACCAAGTGTTGTTCAGCGAAGCCACCAAGGCCCCGGCTTACGGCCACCGCTTTGGGTTTAGCACCCTGCCCACCGGCAACTACGCCGTGCTGGTAAGCTTGGGCGCTGCCCGCTACCGCTACGCCGTGCAGGTGCGCTACGAAGGCACGGGCCTGCTGAGTGTGGTGTGCCCCACGGCTACCCCCGCAGCCATCACCCCCACCGCGCTGACGGCCGGCCGCTAGTAGCTGTCTGAGTCAGGCTTTTACCCCTAAGTTATTAGCCCCGAAGTTCGAGAACCCTGGCTCACCCTGCCAGTGCGGTTCTCGGGTTTCGGGGCTGCTGCTTAGTGGCGTGTAGGCCGGGCAAGAAGAAACAGCGCGGCCTCGGGGCTGGCCCCGGCGGCGGGGAGGCCTGGCCTCCGTGCCAGCCCGGATAAAAAAATGCGGCGCAGCACGGATTGACAGCAGGCCGCCGGTGGGTATTCCTTTGTGGTATTCAAACCAACTGGTAATCAACCCCTCGTCCGACCATGAAAAATCTGCTTACTTCCGCCGCGCTGCTGCTGGCAACGGGCTTGCTGGCCGTCCCGACCATCGCCCAAAAGCTCGACATCGAGAAGTTTCACGACGTATCGGGCAAAGCCAAGCGCGGCTACCTCGAAGACGTATCGGTGGACAACGCCGCCGGCAAAATTGACCTGCGCTTCATCACCAAAAGCACTACCAAGGAGGTAGCTTCCCAAACCTACCACTTCGACACTAAGTACAACCTGCTGGGTGTGGAAGAGGCGAGCATTCCGATGGAAAAGGTGAAGGGCTACCGGGGCGAAAACTACTCCAAGGAGGCCATTACCATCGAGGCCACCGCGGCCGGCGTCGGTTTTGCGGCTTTTGCGGCCATTGCCACGCCGCCCGGTACCATCCTCATCCGTCGCCGCCTCATCGAGTACAAATGGAGCTGGCTGGGCGGCGGCTACCGCAAGCGGGTGAAGCTGCTCGAAACCATCAAGCCCAAGACCGAGGCCGGTGGCGGCTTTCACTACTTGAGCCACGTGGACGACGATGCCACCGGCGGCAGTTTGGTGCTGGCCTCTGAAAACGTGCGCCTGACCAACGTCAAGGGTCTGAAAATCGGCTTGCACCTGCTGCACTTCACCAAAGACGCCGAGCTGGACAAAGACACCTACCTCGACACCGACGTGGCCCAGAGCTACGTGGAGATGGGCGCCATTGGCCTTGACCAGGACGAGGAAGCCGACGACACCGGCCGGCCCTCGCCCGATGTGGCCATCATGCTGGCCTACACCAAGGGCGCTGGCAAAACAAAAGGCCTGCACCCCGCCACCGAGTACCAGTACCTGCGCGTCGGGGCCGAAGGCAACGTGAAAGACAAGTTGCGCGTAGATTCTCCAGTAAGTGCTTGGTTGGTAAATGGTTTTGTGCCAATGGCCGATGGTGGCGTGTTGCTCTACGGCCCCGCCAACGCCAAAACCGACGATTACTACGCCGAAGCCATGCCCACGCCCACGGCCGGCATGAGCGCCGAAGACTCCTTCAAAGCCAAAAACTTCGTGCTGGGCAAGATTAAGGATGGAAAAGTGGCCTGGCTCACTAAAACCGACCTTAAGGAGTTTGAGGCCAAGCAGCAGGTGCCGCCCGGCCAGAAGCGCACCCCCGACTACACCGGCAAGCGCTTCGCCATTAACCTAGCCAGCGAAACCCCCAACGGCGACATCTTTATTGGAGGCCAGAACTTCAAGGCCCACGCTGGCTCCAACGGCGGCAACAAGCTGCTCGGCACCCTTACCGGCACCGCTGGCGGTTCCATTGGCCCCACCCGCAGCTACGGCGATATGCTGCTTTTCCACTTTACGGGCCAGGGCGCACTGCGGGCACAGTACGGCGTACGCCGCACCGAAAACAACGCCACGGCTTCGATGGCCCCCACGTCCCAGTTCATGCGCAGCACTGCCGATGGCAAGGCCGTGTTCTGGACGTTCTTCGAGATGGACGGCTGGCGCACCGTTTCTGGCCTTACCGCCGACGGCAGCAAAGGCGGCTTATTTGACCCCACCGAGCGCGAAACCATCAGCTACCCCAGCGTCACGCGCATCGACCTGGGTGCGGCCACCATCGGCGTTCAAAAAGCCTTCGGCGTGACGAAGGAGGGCAAATACTACGTCAGCAACAAGTACTCGACACTGCCCATCGGGGCCAGCACCAAGCAAATCGTTTTCTTCGGCGAAAACAAGAGCGGCAAAACCCTCTGGTTTGGGCAGTTGCCGCTGGAGTAGCGCTTCGCCTACCTAATAAAGAACGAGGAATGAAGAATTGGCGATGGAAGCCAAAATTCTTCATTCCTCGTTCTTTACTTTATTGCGATTGCGCAAATCGTCAAAACGTGAACCCAGCCGTGACAGTGGTGGTGTAGCGGGTGTTGTTGACGGTGATGACCGGCTGCTGCCCGCTCAGGATGGCGTAGGGCGAGTAAAGCTGCTTGTAAGCGGTGTATACCCCGGCCACGTCGAGGAAAAAGTTTTTCTGGCGCAGGCCCAGGCCCGCGGTATAAAACTGCTGGCTCCGGTCGATGGGCGCATACTGGTAAGGGTCGGCGTAGTAAGCGTAGCCGGCCCGGACGCGGAAAACGTCGAGGCGCGCCTCGGCGCCTACGCGCAGGTTCACGGCATTGCGGTAAGCGGCCTTAATGCCCTGATTTTCGGCTGAAAACGTGTAATCGTCGCCGTTGGCATTGTTGGGCTGATTGCTGAGTCGCGATTGGTTATAGCCTACATACTCCACGTCGGCGGTGATGAAGCCAAGCTTGGCCAGCGTCAGGGCCACTCCGCCGTTGGCCCGAAACGGCGTGGTAAGCGTGTAAGCGTACTCGCCCGCGGGCGTTTGCACTGCTTTGCCACTCAGGGTTTGGCCGCCGGCGATGGGCAAAGCCGGCGAGAAAGTGGTGGTGAGACTGGTATTATACGTATCATCGAGCTGCATGAAGGTGGGCGTTTGTACCGAGGCACCCAGCCGCAGCACATCGTTAGCCCGGTAAATGGCCCCAATGCGGGCGTTGAAGCCCGTGCCAGTGGTGTGGGTTTCGTCGCGCAAGGCCAACGTCACGGCGCCGGGCGCATCGGATTCGCTGAAATTGCGAATCTGCCGCCGGTTGCTTGACACAATGCCGATGGCCCCGCCCACAAACAGCCGGTCTTTATAGGAGCCACCGTAGCCAAAATCGAGCTGCGACACCGAGCCGGAGGTCGTCACTGTTTCGCCTTGGCTGATGGGGCCGGTGCGGCGTAGCAACCGCAGCGTGTCGGTGCCGTTGCGCGTCGAGCGGATGTCGCTTAGATAAGCCCCGTATGCCAGCCCATCAATATTGGAATATGCGGGGTTAGTGCCTTGATTATACTGCTTGTCAATGCTATTGATGCCACTTTGGTAGGCAGCCGTGCCAAAGCTGCCTCGCCCCGGCTCGCGCAGGTACTGAAACAGCGAGCGGTTGTCGGCCACCTGCCCGGCGTACTGGAACGAAGTGTTGAAGTCGGTCACCCGCGAAAAGCCAACGGCGAAGCTGCCGCCGCGCCAGTCGCTCTCTGCGTCGTCGCTGGCCCGCCGGTTGGTGAACACCCCGCCCAGGCTGGCCACGTGGAAGCTGTTTTTTTGGTTGGTGAGGGCTGTGCCCGTGCCGCTGGCATCGGCGCTGCCAATGCCCACGCCGGGGCTGAAATGCACTTCCGATTTCTGGAACAGCCCCAGCCCGGCCGGGTTGCTGCTAAGGTTACCAAAATCGGCCCCCAGGGCCACGTTGGCTCCGGCAATGCCTTGGGTGCGGGCCGGTCCCCCAAACTGCAGCCGGGCGTAGTTCAACGACTCGCCTACATAGGGCGATTGTGCATTGGCCATGAAAGCGGTTCCCAACAGCAGTGCCGTGGCTGCCAAGCGAAAAACGAAGGTTTTCATAAGAAAAAAAGCAGAAAATTCGGGCAAAAAAGAACCGGCCACCGAGACCGGTTCCTTCATTCAATTCTAACCAGGGCCAGCAAAAAGCAAGTTTCTGCCAAGGCTACCAACGGCCGCTACGCCCGCCGCCGCCGCCACCGGAGTTGCCGCCGCCGCCACCCCCGCCGCCTGAGGCCGGCCGCTCGTAGTTGCGCTGGGGCTGCTCATAAGTGCGTTGCGGAGCCTCGTAGGTACGTTGGGGCCGCTCGTAGTTGCGTTGCGGCTGCTCGTATGTGCGCTGGGGCTGGGCATCACCGCCGCCAAAAAAGCCTCCCCGCTTGCCACCAGGAACGGCCTCGCCCTGGGGCTGCGCTTGCGGCTGGGGCTGGCTGTAGCCGGAGTTGCCATCGGCAAAACGGCCGCCGCGACGCCCGCCTTCACCAGCCGGAGCAGGCTGGCTGTAGTAAGGGTCTTTAGTGGTTGGCGTCGCGCCATCTACGGGAGCCATGCGCACGGGGCGACCACCACCGTAGGCATTGTCTTCGCCTTTGCCAGTGGGGGCTGATGTGCCTTGCAGTGAGCCCACCGGGGCTTCGTTGTAACGCCCGCCGCTGCGAGTGTCGGGGTTGTTAGAAATATTCGTTGGGGTGTTGTAACCAGCGCGGCCACCTTCGTCCATGCGCGACACCCGGCCCGGCTGCGGCGCAGCCATAGTGCCGGTTGCCGAGCTGTTGCCGTCGCCGTAAGTGCTCCGGCCGCCGGTGCCGCCGGGTGTGGCGGTGCCATCGAAAGCTGAACTGCGCCCTACCCGGCCGCCGGTGCCCTGGCTGGCCCCGCCAGCAGCGGTTTTGCCGCCGGTTACGTCGCCACCCCGGCCGCCGCGCGGGCCTACGAGCACCGTATTGCCCGCGCCCCGGTCGCCACCATAATTACCGCTGCCCGTGTATACTACGTTGCGGGGCCGGCCACCGTAGCCACCACCGTAGCCACCACCGTAGTAGTTGCGGCCGTAGTAGCCACCCCAATACGGGTCGTAGAATCCGCCGTAGGGCGAGCCCCAGCCGTAAGGTCGGCCGTAGCCGTAGCCACCGCCAAACCCGTAGCCGAAGCTGATGCTAAAACCTGACCCGTAGCCGTAGCCCGGCCCGTAAAATCCGCTGTAAAATGGGTCATAGCCGTAGCCGCCAAACGACGAGAACCCGCAGTAGCCGCCGCCCCAGCCGTAGCCCGGCGCGGCAATGACGGTGTAGGGCGCGTACATGGGCGGGGCGTAATAGGCCACGCCCGGCCCTGCGTAGGGCGAGTGGAAGATGGACGACGAGCGGCCGTTGTTGTACCCGTTGTTGTACCCTTGGTTGTAGGCACCGTTGCCGTTGGTGGCCGCATTGTCGTCGTAGTACTGCGTCGAGTTACCGCTTTGGGTGGTGCCGGTGTTGCCGTTGTAGTCGGGGTTGGCGGCTTCGTCGCTTTGGGTTTGGGCCGGAGTGGGCTGGTTGTAGGTGCCCGCGTTGCCGCCGTTGCCCTGGCCCTGATAGCCGCTGCCGTAGCCAGCGGCTGAGGCCACGGCCGTGGTGTGGTCGCTGGAATTATAGTAAACGCCGTCGTCTTCCGACGTGGCCAGGCCCGCCGTACTGGCGCAGCCGCCAAGGGCAAGCAGGGCCAAAGCCGGGAGAGTAGCAGTGAGCAGGTTTTTCATGGCTGGGGAGAAAAAAAGCGGGTGGGCCTACTGTAAAATAACAACCAAACAGATGGTTTCCGAATGAAGCCGGAAGCGCGACGCCGGGACGGCCCGCATTCATAACGTAATTTTACCCCGAAACAGTGCCCGAATGCCGCAACCAGCTGCGGCTTCGGTACCCAGCTATTCTCAAAACCTGTACCAGCTTTGGGAACTATTTTCGATTACCCTCCAGATACCAGAAATGAGCAAAAAGTTGCCTACCCGCCAGGAAGATTATTCGCTGTGGTACAACGAATTGGTGAAAAGGGCCGGGCTGGCCGAAAATTCGGCCGTGCGCGGCTGCATGGTCATCAAGCCCTACGGCTACGCCATTTGGGAGAAAATGCAGCGCACCCTGGACGATATGTTTAAGCGCACGGGCCACGAAAATGCCTACTTCCCCATCTTCATCCCCAAAAGCCTGTTTGAGGCCGAGGAGAAGAACGCCGAGGGCTTCGCCAAGGAGTGCGCCGTCGTCACGCACTACCGCCTCCAAACCGACCCCGACCGCCCCGGCAAGCTGCGCGTGGACCCCGCCGCCAAGCTCGAAGAAGAGCTGGTGGTGCGCCCCACCTCGGAGGCCATCATTTGGAGTACCTACAAAAACTGGGTGCAAAGCTACCGCGACTTGCCCCTGCTCATCAACCAGTGGGCCAACGTGGTACGCTGGGAAATGCGTACTCGCCTGTTCCTGCGCACCGCCGAGTTTTTGTGGCAGGAAGGCCACACCGCCCACGCTACTGCCGCCGAAGCCGTGGCCGAAACCCGCCAAATGCTCGACGTGTACGCCGAGTTTGCCGAGGAGCACCTGGCCCTGCCCGTCATCAAGGGCGTGAAGACCGAAAACGAGCGTTTCGCCGGGGCCGAGGATACTTATTGCATCGAGGCGCTGATGCAGGACGGCAAGGCCCTGCAAGCTGGCACCAGCCACTTCCTGGGCCAGAACTTTGCCAAAGCCTTTGACGTGCAATTTGCTAACAAAGAAGGGGTTCGGGAGTACGTGTGGGGCACGAGCTGGGGCGTGAGCACCCGCCTGATGGGTGCCCTCGTGATGGCCCACTCCGACGACGACGGCCTGGTGCTGCCGCCCAAGCTGGCGCCCATTCAGGTCGTCATCGTGCCCATCTACAAAACCGGCGAGATGGAAGCCCTCATCGAGCGCATCAAGCCCATTCAAATGGGGCTTGTTGCTAGGGGCATTTCGGTGAAGCTTGACGCCCGCGACACCGAGCGCCCCGGCGCTAAGTTTGCCGAGTGGGAAACCAAGGGCGTGCCCGTGCGCCTGGCCATCGGCAACCGCGACCTCGACAATGGCACCGTGGAAGTGGCCCGCCGCGACACCAAAGAGAAGATGAGCCTGCCCCTGGCCGACATCGTGGCCAGTGTGGACCAGCTTTTGGTTGACATTCAGGCCAATATTTACGCCAAGGCCAAGGCCTTCCAGCAAACCCACACCACCCGCGTGGACAGCTACGAAGAATTTAAGCGCGTGCTCGACGACAAAGCGGGCTTCGTGCTGGCCCACTACGATGGCACCTCCGCCACCGAGGAGCTTATCAAGGAGCAAACCAAAGCCACTATTCGCTGCCTGGCCCTCAACGAGCCCGACGAGGACGGCACCTGCATCGTGACGGGCCAGCCGAGTGTGCGCCGGGCGTATTTCGCCAGAGCATATTAGGGCATCCTACAAACTGCTGCCAGAGCCGCTGAAAATTATTCAATGGCTTAAATCTGACCACCCAACTCCCCTCATGAAAGGCATCATTCTCGCCGGCGGCTCCGGCACTCGTTTGCACCCGCTCACCCTAGCCGTAAGCAAGCAGCTCATGCCGGTTTACGACAAGCCCATGATTTACTACCCGCTCAGCATCTTGCTGATGGCAGGTATTAAAGACGTGCTCATCATCACCACGCCCCACGACCAAGCCCAGTTTCAGAAGCTGCTCGGCGATGGCAAAAACCTGGGCTGCAACTTCGAGTACGCCATCCAGGAAATCCCTAACGGGCTGGCGCAGGCGTTCGTGATTGGGGCCGATTTTATTGGCGACGATAATGTGGCGCTGGTACTGGGCGACAACATTTTTTACGGTGCGGGCCTCGAAGAATTACTCAAGGCCAACAACGACCCCAGCGGCGGCGTGGTGTTTGCCTACCACGTAACTGACCCCGAGCGTTACGGCGTGGTCGAGTTCGATGCCGACAAAAAAGCCCTCAGCATCGAGGAAAAACCCGCCCAGCCCAAGAGCAACTACGCCGTGCCCGGCCTGTATTTTTACGACAACGACGTCATCGAGATTGCCAAAAATCTGGCCCTCAGCCCACGCGGCGAGTACGAGATAACCGATGTGAACCGTGAGTACCTGCGGCGTGGTACCCTGAAAGTGGGCATATTAGGCCGGGGTACCGCCTGGCTCGATACCGGCACCTTCGAGAGCCTGATGCAAGCCGGCGAGTTTGTCAAAGTAATTGAGCAGCGCCAGGGCCTGAAAGTCGGGGCCATCGAGGAAATTGCTTACCGCCAGGGCTTCATCAATGCCGACCAGCTCCGCGCAATTGCCGAACCCCTGCGCAAAAGCGGCTACGGCGACTACTTAATGAACCTGCCGACGCTCAACGAGTAACGTGGGGTTTCTTGTTTCTCGTTTTCAGCGACTAACCCCTTGAGCAAGAAACAAGAAGCTTACGCCTTGCCCATAAATGCCTTCCGCGCCGTTTCCAGGGCTTGCACGATGGCGGCGCGTTGTGCCAAAAGCTGCTGCCCCACAGCGGGTTGCTGCCGAAACAAGCGCCGCGCCCGCAGCCGCCGCAGGCGTTCGGCCAGCTGGGTGTAGTAGCCTAAGGCGTAGAAGCCGGTAAGGGGCAGGCTGAGTAAATAGCCGGCCGTGAGCCAACCGTTGTGCAGCCAGTGCTGCACAGCGGCGGCTTGCAGGGCGTAGGCCAGCGGGAAGGTTATCATGCCCACCACCAGCATGATGGGCGCAACAAATTCAACGTCCTTGGTGGCGCGGCGGGCTACCATACTGGGCAATATGTAGGGCAGGTAGTTGTTCACGACGCCGTAGAGCCACACGGGTACGCCCAGCACCAGGTTGAGGAGCCCGGCCACCGAGCCACGGCGCTCATCGTCAATGGCTTCGTCGGAGAGGTGGTGCTGGTGCAGGGCCTCGCGGTAGTCGTGCAGCAATTGGCGCACGGTGGCCAGCTGTTCGGGGTGGTGCTCCTGAAACCAGCTTAGGGCCAGCAGAAGCTGCTGGCTGAGGCGGAAGTTGTCGTAGAGCGTGTCGGGGTCGTCGTCGGGGTTGAGGTGGCTGCCGAAGGTGCGCTCGATTTGCAGCACCAGGGCATCGTCGGCGGCGTCGTGGCTCACCACCAGGCGGCGCTCCAGCGCCTCGCGGATGCGGGCGGTGAGGGCCTCGGCGGCGGCTTCGGGGCTTTGGGCGTAGAGGGCCGCAAACTCGGCCACGGCAATGGGCGGGGCCACGTTCAGCAGCACATCGGAGCGAAATCGGGCGGGGTCGAAGTAATTGACTGCTACCGGCACTACGTGCAGTCCGAGCTTGAAGTCGTGCCGGGCTTCGGCCCCCAGCGCAATGCGGGCCGCCCCGGTTTTGAGGGGCCGCAGGCGGCGCTCGCTCACGCTGGTACCTTCGGGGAAAATCATGATGGTGCCGCCTTGCCCCAGGTAGTCGTAGCAACGCCCGAAGGTGGCCTCGTTGCGGGCGGCCTGCTGCGCCGGGGTGGGCGGGGGGCTGCCCGGCGCCACGTCCTGCGCCCGGTAGATGGGAATGGAGTTGCCCGACTCCAGAATCGCCCGGCTGACGGGGTTCTTAAAAAACGTGCTTTTGGCCAGAAAAGCAATGGGCTCGCGCCGGTGCACAGCCGAGAGCAGCGGGTCCATCAGCGTATTGGGGTGATTGCCAGCCAGCAACAGCGGGCCCGGCAGCCGCAGCCGCTCGGGGTGGCGCACCTCAATGCGCCGAAAAAAAACGCGCAGCGCCACCTGCACCAAGGGCTTCATAACAGTGTAAAACAGCATCGGGTGGAGTAGGAAGGTTGGCGTAAGAGGCAAGTGCACCGCCTGGACTTTGCGCTTGAAGCAGTAAATTAACTGCCTAGCGTCGTTACGCGAAACCTGGGACTGGCGCTATAACCGCCGCAGCCATGCCCGATTACTGCATCATCAGCGGCAGCGTGATGGCCACGGCCACCGGTTTGCCGGCTTGCTGGCCGGGCGTCCACTCGGCATCGGCCAGCACCTGGCGCAGGGCCGCCCGCAAGGCCTGGGCCAGGGCCTTGCCATCGCTCGATGTTTCGGAGAGCTTATTGCGGGGGCTGGGCTGCACGTTGGTGCTGCTTACGCGCCCGTCGGGGCCTATCACGAAGCGTACGAGCCAGCGTCCGCCGTTGTGGACATTGGCCGGAATTTTCACGGCGGCCCGTAAGTCATTCAGCAGCTTGTCGTAGCCGCCGGGGCAGTCGGGCATCTGCTCGGCCAGCTCCAGCGGGGGCTGCACGGTGCCCGCCTTGGCGGGGCGGGGCGCATCCTGGGCGCGGGAGGAGGTAGTAGCGCCGAGCATCAGCACGGCGCTCAGCGCTAGTGCCGTGCGGCCGCTAGTGCAGCACCACTTGAGGAAAATTGTCTTCATAAATAAGGAAGGGGGATTAATGAACTACTCGGCCGTTCGGCCTGTGAAGCTACGCAACGGTAAGGTCAAAACATAGCCGTTGGCTATCATTTAACGATTTTTTATTGCGTAGTAAGTCGTTTGCAGCGTTGGCGTGGCGTTTTTTGTCCAAAAATTAACACGGCCCTCAGCCATCCGCGCCTTTGCCAGAAACAGCTTTTGCTGCAAAAATCGCGGACCCCGAAACAGGTGGCCAAAGCTTACCGCAGCACCGCGCCCGCCAGCAGCGCCAGCCCCACCAGCACCACGCCCGGTATCCGCTCCCAGAGCAGCAGCAAAAAAGTGAGGCCCACCAGCAACGGGTTGAGGGGCAGGCCCGCTACCGGCCCCAGGTGCCAGCCAAAGGGTAGGGCCAGCAGGCGGTCGGGCAGCGGGTGGTAGAGCAGCAGCGCCGCCGCGCACACCAGCCCGGCGCTCACGGCGTTGATGCCTTCGAGCGAGGCCTGCACCACGCGGTATTGCCGCAGCCGGTCCCAGAAGCGGATGACGAAGAAAATGAGCAGCGTGCCCGGCAAAAAGATGCCCGCCACGCCCACCAAGGCGCCCAAAACCTGGCTGCCGGGGCCGCCATCAGTATTGCGCATGGCCAAGGCCCCAATGTAGGCCGCCAACGAAAAATTAGGCCCCGGCATAGCTTGCACCAGCCCCAGTCCCGACAAAAACTCGGCGCTTGTGAGGTAGTGCTTGAACTCCACAAACTCGGCAAACAGCAGCGGGGCCAGCACCTGCCCGCCCCCAAACACCAGCGAGCCGTTGCGGTAAAAATTCTCGAACAGCAGCACGGGCCGCAGGTGCGTGTAGTGCCCCAACAGAGCCGCGCCCAGCAAAATGCCCAGCCAGAGTGCCCCGTTGGCCCACTCGATGCGCAAGGGTACTTTGTCGGCCACCAGACGGTGCCGTCGGTAGCGCAGCGTAGTGATGGCCCCGCCCGCCACCAGCAGCACCGGCAGTACCCACGGCAGCTGAAAAAAATACGCCAGCATGGCCGCCGCCACCATCAGCCCCACGGCCGTTTTGGTTTGAATGACTTTTTCGCCAATTCGGTACGCCGAAAAGGCCACGAACCCCACCGCCACCGGCTGCACAAACTGCACCAGCGCGGCCAGTTTTTCGGGCGATAGATGACTGAGAGTAAGCGCCGCCATCGTCATCAGCACCGAGGCCGGTGTTACCCACACCAGCAGGGTGAGGTAGGCCAGGTTGGGGCCGCCCAGTCGGTAGCCAATCACGGTGATGGTTTGGGTGGAGGTGGGCCCCGGCAGCAGCTGGCACAGGGCCTGCAGCTCCAGCAGCTCGGCCGATGAGAGGTAGCGGCGGCGTTCCACCAGCAGCCGAAACATCATGGCCAGGTGCGCCTGCGGCCCCCCAAACGCCGTGAGGGCCAGCACCGCCACATCTTTTAGGAAGATGATGCCCCGTACCCGGCGGGTGCGCTGGCCGCACCGCCGGGGCGGGGGCGTGAGCGAAACCGGGGGCAGCGGGGCAGTCATAAGCAGGCGGGCAGGCGGACAACCGAAATCCGAAGGTAAGGCAAACCGCAAGGCCAACAAAAATTGCGGGGCGGCACCGCCCTTTCAAGCCTGCCAGCGTATAACCCGGCTCATCAACTCCCTTTCCTCTGTCATGTCCCGTTCCTCCTTTCCGGCTACACTGGCTGCGCTGGCCCTCGGCACCGCCCTGCTCGGCGCTTGCCAATCAAAACCCGAAGCCACGGTCAGCACCAAAACCGCCAGTAGCGCCGACAGCGGCACGCCCAACACCGCCGGCCTCCGGGCCGAAGCCACCGAAAATGGCGGCCTCGAAAGCGACATGGGCGGTGCGGGCATCAGCACCGGAGCCACGCCCACGTCCAACAACGCCGTCAATACCTCGACCGGCAATAGCGGCGGCCACGGCGGCAACGTGGGCGGCGCGGGCCACGGCAGCAGCGGCAGCCTCAGCAGCAGCGTGGGCCACGGCGAAGCGGCCAACGGCGGCACCAAAGGCACCGGGGCTGGCGGCGGTACCAGTGCCCGGATGTCGAACAGCGGCGTGGGCGGCGAGGGGGGCACCGCGCCCGGCACCAGCAACACCGCCGGCACGGCTACTGGCGCCGGGGCTGGCACGGAAACTCCGCCGCAGGGCAAAATGGGTACGATGGGGGAGAAGAAGTAGGGGCGATTGTACCGCGCAGCCCCAGCTGCGCGGTACGTCGGCCTTACTTCCTAAACACCGGCCTAATCAGATTCTCGAACGTGAAAATCTCGTCCCATTTTTCCTGGGTAAGCAAATTGCGTTCGCTCACGGCAATGTCGTGGACCGATTTGCCGGTTTGCAGGGCTTCGCGGGCCACGTCGGCGGCGGCTTCGTAGCCGATGACGGGGTTGAGTTGCGTCACGATGCCGATGCTGTTGTACACCAGGGAGGCCGCGTGTTCGGCGTTGGCCGTGATGCCGGTCACGCACTTGTCGCACAGCGTATTGCAGGCGTTGGTGAGGTAGCTGATGCTGGTGAAGAGAGCGAAGGAAATCACGGGTTCCATCACATTAAGCTGCAATTGGCCCGCCTCGGCGGCCATCGTCACCGTGAGGTCGGCCCCGGCCACGTAGAAGGCAGTTTGGTTCACTACTTCGGGCACCACCGGGTTCACCTTGCCGGGCATGATGCTGGAGCCGGGCTGCAAGGGCGGCAGGTTTATTTCGTTGAGGCCGCAGCGGGGGCCGGAGGACAGCAGGCGCAGGTCGTTGCATATCTTGCTCAGCTTGACGGCTGTGCGCTTCAACACGCCGCTGAGCTGCACGTAGGCGCCGGTGTCGTAAGTAGCTTCGATGAGGTCGCCAGCTAGGCTCAGGTCAAGGCCCGTGACCTGGCGCAGGTGCTCTGTGACGGCCGCCGCGTAGCCGGGCGGGGTGTTCACGCCGGTGCCGATGGCGGTGGCACCCATGTTGATTTCGGAGATGAGGCGGCGCGAGTCGTCAATCCGCAGCAGCTCTTCGCGCAGGTTGGTGGCAAAGGCCCGAAACTCGTGGCCCATGCTCATGGGCACGGCGTCCTGCAATTGGGTGCGGCCCATTTTGAGGACGTTGGCAAACTCCTCGCCCTTGGCGGCAAAGGCATCGGCGAGGCGGCCCAGGGTTTCGCGGTAGCCCACCAGCTTGTTGTTGAGGGCGATGCGAAAGGCCGTGGGGTAAGCGTCGTTGGTGCTTTGCGAGCAGTTGACGTGGTTGTTGGGGTGGCAAAACTGGTACTCGCCCCGGCTGTGCCCGAGTAGTTCGAGGGCCACGTTGGCAATCACCTCGTTGGCGTTCATGTTCACCGACGTGCCCGCC
>JANXUO010000101.1 GCA_025356245.1 Hymenobacter sp. | reverse complement strand
CGGGCCACCTCTTTCCCAACCGGGGCGCGGCGAGAATTCCCACCCAACACCGGACCCGATTCCGAACTCTGGCAGACTTACCGGCTGAACAACAGCTCGCGGTACTTCACCAAAGGCCAGTCCTCGTCGGCCACCATTTGCTCGAGCTTGTCAACGGCGCGGCGGATGGGGTCGAATTTCGTTTTCACGTCGTCGCAGTAGGCAGCGGCGCGGGCGCGGGGCGCTTCAATTTTGTTGGCGGCCTTGCGGGCCTCAATCATGGCATCCACCGTGGTTTTGATGGTGGTGACGTGCCGCGAAATCGTTTTAATCATTTCCACCGTCACCTGCGCATCGTCGCCGTCGAGGCCCAGCTCGCGCAGGCCGCGCACGTTGTCAATGAGCTTGGTTTGGTAAGCTATGGCCGTGGGGATGATGTGGTTGACAGCCAAATCGCCGATGACGCGGCTCTCAATCTGGATTTTCTTCTGGTAGTCTTCCAGCAGAATTTCGTGGCGGGCGTGCAGCTCGGTTTCCGAGAAAATGCCGTGCCGGGCAAACAGCGCGGCCGACTCGGCGCTCACCAGCGCATCGAGGGCCGGGGGCGTGGTGGGCAGATTGCTCAAGCCGCGCTGGGCGGCTTCGTCGCGCCACTCGTCGGAGTAGCCGTTGCCCTCAAATCGAATGTTTTTGGACGTAATCACGTAGTCGCGCAGCACCTCCACAATCGCCACTTCCTTCTTTTTGCCAGCGTCGATGAGCGCATCAACCGACGTTTTGAAGTCGATGAGTTGGTCAGCGACGATGGCGTTGAGCACCGTCATGGCCGATGAGCAGTTGGCCGACGAGCCCACGGCCCGTAGCTCGAACTTGTTGCCGGTGAAGGCAAACGGCGAGGTACGGTTGCGGTCGGTATTGTCGAGCAAAATAGCCGGAATCTTATCGATGCCGAGCTTGAGGTAGATGTTGTCGCCTTTGTCGAGCGGCACCTGGGCGGTGCGCTCCAGCTCGTCCATTACCGAGTCGAGCTTCGAGCCCACAAACACCGACATGATGGCCGGCGGCGCTTCGTTAGCCCCGAGGCGGTGGTCGTTGCTGGCCGAGGCAATGCTGGCCCGCAGCAGGTCGGCGTGGCGGTGCACGGCCTTGATGGTGGTGATGAAAAAGGCCAGGAACTGCAGGTTTTCTTTGGGGCGCTTGCCGGGCGCGAGCAGGTTCACGCCGGTGTCGGTGCTCATTGCCCAGTTGTTGTGCTTGCCGCTGCCGTTCACGCCCGCAAAGGGCTTCTCGTGCAGCAGCACCTTCAGGTCGTGGCGCTCGGCTACGCGGGCCATCACGTCCATCAGCAGCTGGTTGTGGTCCACGGCAAGGTTGGCGTCCTCAAAGGTCGGGGCGCACTCAAACTGATTGGGAGCCACCTCATTGTGACGTGTACGCAACGGAATGCCAAGCTGGTTCGCCTCCTCCTCAAACTCCAGCATGAAGCCGTGAGCGCGGGCCGGAATCGAGCCGAAGTAATGGTCTTCGAGCTGCTGTCCTTTGGCGGGCGAGTGGCCGAACACGGTGCGGCCGGTCAGCACCAGGTCGGGGCGGGCATCGAACAAGGCGCGGTCAACCAGGAAATATTCCTGCTCGATGCCGAGGGTAGTGTTCACCCGCGCCACGTCTTTATCGAAGTACTGGCACACGTCGAGGGCAGCTTTCTCGAGCACCGCCAGCGAGCGCAGCAGCGGGGCCTTGTAATCCAGGGCCTCGCCGGTGTAGGCCACGAAAATCGTCGGAATGCACAGCGTTTTGGCCCCCACGGTTTCAATGATAAAAGCGGGCGACGTTGGGTCCCAGGCGGTGTATCCCCTGGCCTCGAAGGTGTTGCGAATGCCGCCGTTGGGGAAGCTCGACGCGTCGGGCTCCTGCTGCACCAGCGCCGACCCTTTGAAACTCTCGATGGGCCGCCCGTCAGAGTTGAGGTCGAAGAAGGAGTCGTGCTTTTCGGCCGTGGCCCCGGTCAGAGGCTGAAACCAGTGCGTGTAGTGAGTCGCGCCCTTGGCCATGGCCCAGGTTTTCATGGCCGAAGCCACGGCATCAGCTACGCCGCGGTCCACAGCCGCACCCTGGCGCACAGCAGCTTGCAGCTTTTTGAAGTACTCGCCCGCCATCGTCGAGCGCATGGCTTCGAGGTTGAAGACGCTTTGGCCGAAGCTCTCGGAACGGCGCGTGGCGGCCGGAGCCACCACTTTGGCGCGGCGCTCGTTGACGAGTTCAAGGGCTTTGAAACGGAGAATTGCCATTGGGGCGAAGGAAAATTAGGTGAAAACGTCTTTTTTGAACTTTAGGGGTCGCTTTCAATGGCAAACTTACGAAAACAAGCTGCTTTTTGCGCTACCCCCCTATCGTTACGGGGGCAAATTTAACATGAAGCTGACTTTTATTGTTCAGATACCTTCGATTTTTATGGGCTGGCGCTCGTTTCAATCGTTTGCGGAATTTTTTTTTGCGAGAAGCCAATTTTTGGGGAAAAATTAACGAGTGGTCAAGCCAATGGCGCAAAGCGGTTCGCCCGACCACCGCCCTGCCTTGCCCCTCTTACTTACGCCTTGGGCCGCCCGCTACCTTTGCCGGGTGAAAAACCGTTTTTCGTTTCAGCCGCGCTATTTCCTGTTTTGGCTGGTCTTTTTTGCCGGGTGCCGGGGCTTGTTCCTGGCCTATCATCACGCCAAAACCGGAACCTTGGCCGCAGCCGAGGTGCTGGGTACCTTCGGCTACGGGCTGCGGCTCGATGCCTCGATGGCGGCTTATCTGAGTGCGCTGCCATTTTTGCTCTTCGTTGTGGGCAGCTTGTGGGGGCCGCGCTTTCCGTTGGGGCGGCTGGTGGGCGGGTACACGGGGTTGCTGCTGGCGGCGCTGGCTACCCTCACGGCCGCCGATTTGGAGCTTTATAAAGTGTGGGGCTTTCGGGTCGATGACACCCTGCTACAGTACCTCAACTCCCCGGCCGAGATGGCGGCTTCGTCGGGAGCGGCACCGCTGGGGGTGCTGTTCAGCCTATTGGGGCTGGTAGCAGTGCTGGGCTGGCTGCTTTACCGCTGGCTGCTGGCGCCGCTGCCGGCCCTGCCCGCGTGGTTTGGCCGGGCGCGGGCAGCGTTGGCGGGACTGCTCTATGCCGCCCTGCTGGTGGTGCCCATGCGCGGCGGAGTGCAGCAAATTCCAATAAATCAATCGGATGTCTATTTTTCAGAGCATCCTTTTGCCAACCACGCAGCCCTGAACGTGCCTTGGAATTTACTGGATGCCGCCCTGCGCCGCCACAACAACCGCCCACTGCCACCCTTTATGCCCGACAGCACCGCCCGGCGGCTGGTGGCAGGCATTTATCCCAACGCCGCCACCTGGCAGCCGGGCGACACCGCCACCACGACCGCGCTCCCTAACGCTGGCTCCGTGCCCGATTCGGCCGCTACGGCCACCAATATCCTGGCCGAGCCGCGTCCCAATGTGCTCTTTATCATTCTTGAAAGCTTCACGGCCAAACTGGTGGGCAGCGTGGGCGGCGAGGCAGGCGTAACGCCCGTGCTGGATAGCCTGGCCCGCACCGGCCTGCTCTTCAATAATATTTACGCCGCCGGCGACCGCAGCCAGAAGGGCCTGGTAGCACTGCTTTCGGGCTACCCCAACCACCCCACCAACAGCATCATCCACTACCCGGCCAAAACCCAGCACCTGCCCCACCTCTGCCGCAGCCTGGCCCGCGCCGGCTACAGCTCGCACTACTACCACGGCGGCGAGCTGGCCTTCGCCAACATGAAAAGCTACCTCCGCACCGCTGGCTACGAGGCCCTTACCGAACGAAGCGACTTCCCCCAACGCGACCAGAACTCGAAGTGGGGTGCCCACGACGGCGCGTTGTTTGCCCGAATGCTGCAAGAGCTGCCTGCGCAACGAACCCCGTTTTTCGTCACGGCCTTCACCCTCAGCAGCCACGAGCCGTTTGAGGTGCCGATGCAACCGCGCTTTAAAGGCACCGACGAGGCCGCCAAGTTTCGCAACTCGATGGCTTACACCGACTACGCCCTGGGCCAATTTCTGGCCCAGGCCCGGCGGCAGCCCTGGTACGCCCACACTCTCATCGTATTATGCGCCGACCACGGCCACCCCTTGCCCGAGTATTCGCCCAACGACTGGCCCCGCAACTTCCACGTACCCTTAATTTTAGCCGGTGGCGCGTTGCAACCCACCGCGCGGGGCCGGGTGCGGCCCGTGGTGGGCTCGCAAACCGACGTAGCCGCCACCCTGCTGGGCCAGCTGGGCCTGCCCGCCCACGATTTTGTGTGGAGCCGCAACCTGCTGGCCCCGGCCGCGCCGTCGTTCGCGTTTTATACCTACACCGATGGTTTTGGAACGGTTACGCCCGCCGGTGGGCTGTGGTTCGACAACGTAGGGCGGCGCGTAGCGGGGCGCGACGCCGGGGTTTCGGACGGGCAGCTGCAGCTGGGCCAGGCCATGGAGCAGGTGTCGCTGGAGGATTTTGGGCGGCGGTGATGCAAGCGCAACAGCGGCTGCTGGAATCCACCGGCCGTTAATCCACCACCAACCGCTTCACCGTGGTACCTTGCATAGTGGTCAGTTGCACAGAAAACACGCCCGGTGGCACCCCGTTCAGGTCGAGCGCTATTCGCACTTCGGACGCTGAGGCTACGGCTGGCACTGCTTGCCAGCGCACCCGTTGCCCCAAGGCGTTGTACAGGGCCAAAGTAGCCCCCTGGCGTAGCAGCGCAGCCGGCACCGCGAGGGTAGTCGCTCCGGTAGCCGGGTTGGGAAAAAGCTGTATGCTGTTGACCGTAGCGGACAACCCCGCCTCATTGCTTGCCCCCGCCGCCGTACCCGTGACGATGCGCGGCAGGTTGGGGATGCGCACGCGGGCCAGGTAAACGCCGGCGGGGGTGCTAGCGGCCGAGTAGGCGGTCCCCATCAGCAGCAGGGTGCTGTCGGCGGGCACGGGCAGCAGGTAGTCTACCCGCACCTGGGCGGGCAGGCGCGGGAGCAGGGGGTAACTGGCGAGCACGGCGCCGGTGGCGGCGTCGAGGCGGTAGAGCCAGCAGCGGCGCTGCCGGGGCTGGCGGTAGCGGGCCAGGGCCAGCAGGCTGCCGTCGGCCAGCTCGCGCACCTGGGTGAAGGTGACGGCATCGTTCGAGCCGGGCGTGTTGCCAGGGTACTGGTAGCGCCAGAGCACCCGGTAGTTGGCGTCGAGCCGCACCACGGCCCCGGTGCCGGCCGGCGTCAGGCCGTTATTGGGCATAAGAGTCGTCGTCAGGGCATAGCCCCCGCCGCGCAAAGCAATTACCTCGTGGGGGTACGTGCTGTAGTTATACATATGTTCCTGAACTGGACCGGATGGAGAAGCTAGGAATGCCCCCCCTGTTGAGTCTCCTCGAACGGGCTCTACTGCTAGTATTCTGGGAGCCGTGTCATAGCTTACCGCATTTCTGACCCCTTCTCCTGTCAGTAGCACAGCACCTGCTTGGGTTGCGGCAATCCCGCGCAGGTAGTTGGCAATGCTGACGCCGTAATTACGGCGCCACATAACAGTGCCAGTGCTATCGAAACGTATAAGTCCGATTCCCTGGCTATTGGAAGTGGAAGACGATGAATCAGTCGTAGCTAAACTTACGTAACAGCTTGTAGATGAAAGAAGCAGCGCAAGCGGGTTTTCCCACCGCCTGCCTGCGGGCCGGGGTCGGATAATGCGACGCACACGGCCACTCAACGACAATTGCCATAATCGTACGTTTTCCGACCCTACGCCTCCGGGAGCTACCGTATCAGGTGTCAACAACCAGATATTTGTTGCGGAGGCGCGAATGACCGACAAGTCGTACTGCCCGGTTTGGTGGGGCAGCCAGCGTTGCCATAGGGTGTCGCAGGCACTATTTATGCGTGCGACATAGCAGTGTGTACCGAGTGGCGGTGGAATTTGCGAGGCGTTCGGGTTGGTACCGGAAGCAGTAATTACAAAGGTTCCGTTGGGTGCAGGCGAAACGACTGGATTGATTAATGTAATGTTGGGACGGTTGGGCAGTATGCGTTCGTTGATAATTTGCTGAGCGTAGCCAGCTTGGGCCAGGGCCAAGAGCAGGGCCACCCCTGCGAGGCGGCGCGGGCAAGTGGAAAGGAAGCGCATAGCCTTAGTGGGCGATGGCGATGCGGTGGGTGGCGGCAGGGTGCCCGTCCTGGACGAGGACGAGCAGGTAGAGGCCAGTGGGCAACTCGCCCACGGCGAGCAGGGCGGTGCCAGTGCGGCCGGGCAGGGTCTGGGTGCGCAGCACCCGGCCCAGTATGTCGCGCACTTCCAGGCGGGCGGGGGCTTCGGTGGCCAGCGCGTAGGGCACGTGCAGGGCGTCGTGCGCCGGGTTGGGGTAGGGGGCGCTTAGGATTGCCAAAACTGTGGAGCCGGTGATTGCCGGGCGGCGTTGGGCATCAGTTGCTGTTGCCTCTTCTGTTGCAAAGCGGCATTTGCATTGCGGTTCCAGTTGTTGCAGCAGGCGGCAGGCCGTCCAAGCCGGGTTGGTGGCCGATTGGGCCACCGTGCGCAAAGTGGCGAGGTCGGCAGCGGCTACCTGACCCGGCCGCAGCAGCGCCCGGCGGACGCGGGGCGTTACCTCAAAGAGGTTGGCAAAGTGGCGGAAGTGCGGGTCGGTATCGTGCGTTCGCCGCAGGGTCGTCAGCAGGTGCAGGGCGTCTGCTTCCTGTTGGTTGGCGCGGTAGGCCTGCACCAGCCACAGGCCGAGCGAGGCATGAACAACGCCCTGCGGGTCGGGCAAGGTAGCCAAGGCGCTTTCCAGGCGGGCATAGTCAGCCGGGGGCGTGGCATCGGCCAGGGCACCTAACAGTACACTGCGCCGGGAAGCGGGCAAACCGGCCAGCCACAAGCTGTCGCGCACCTGTTGGATGGCAGCGGGGCTAAGTGGCAATGTTGCGGGGGCCGCTCGGTTCTGAATGCCAGTTGAGTAGTTGGTACAGGCAGTGGCGGGTGTACCACCAACACGCTGAACGCCGAAAGTTGTGGGCTGGTTAACTGGGAATATTTCTTCAACGGATGAACTATACCTGAAATAGTTAAAATACCTGGCGCTGTTATTTAGTATCGGCGTAAAATTCGGTTCCAACACCCCAGCCACACCAAACTTATTTCCGTTCGGGTCGCCGTTCGACCCCAGTGCACCGGGGAATTGCGAGGTGCCGCTGGCAATGTAGAGCCCCACGCTGCCCGGCAGGCGGCCAGGGTTCTGAAACGTGTTGCAGCGCAGACGCAGGGCCCCGGGGGCGCCGAAGCCGTAATAGAGGCTACTGCCGAAGCGCATGCCTTGGGAACAGCCGCGGAAGAGGTTGCCGCTGACGTCGCCCGTGCCCCAAGGCTGGGTGGTGGGCAGGTTGACGGCCACGCCTACGTTGAGGTTTTCGAGGAAGTTGTCGGACTGGGTGGTGCCATCTACCTCGTTTACTTCAATGCCGACTTGGGTTTGGGTATGGGCGGCCGGGTTGAGGTCGGAGCCGCTGATACGGTTGCCATGAACGTAAGCATTGCCGTAGATGCCCGTCAGGCCCGCAAAGTAGGGATGGGTACCGCGCAGGACAATGAAGTTGTTTTCGAGATACATGGGGTCGGGCGCAAAAATGCCGCCTACATGAAAAGTAAGTCCCGGTACGTAGATGCCCGTATTTACGTAGTCGAAGCTGTTGTCGCTGACGTGCAGGTTGCGGGCCGACCCTAAAATGCCATGGTTCAGGTGATGAAAGGTGTTGTGGTCAACGCTGGCGGCAGCATAATCCGAGCTAACACTGG
>JANXUO010000052.1 GCA_025356245.1 Hymenobacter sp. | reverse complement strand
CGGGCCAGACCCGAATGCGCGTCGTCGTGTCGGCCAACCAGAACCAGCCCAATCCCTGCGGCCAGAACCAGCAAAACGCCGAGGTGGAAGACTACACGGTGAACATCCTGCCCGAAATTCTGGGCACCCGCGCGGCCGACGCGCTGCCCGCCCTCAGCATTTACCCCAACCCCACGCCCGATGGCCGCCTGGCCCTAACGCTGGCCGATGCCGCCGCCGCCGGCGAGTACACGGCCGCCGTGCAAAACGTGCTGGGTGCCACCTTGCTCCGCCGCACGGTGCGCCTGGGGCCGGGCAGCCCGGCCACGCTCGACCTGCAGGCCCTGGCCCCCGGCGTGTACGTGCTACGCCTCACCAACACCCAGGGCCGCACGGCGCTGCGCCGCGTGGTGCGCGAGTAGGTTTTCAACTTTTCCTTATCTTTTCCTTTAGCTGGTGTGCCGGGGGCGATGTATCGTTTCCGGCGCAGCAGTTGCTGCTTTCCTTCTCCCCTTCCCATTTTTATGCACGCACCCCTACTACGCCGGCTCGCCGGCTTTTGCCTGCTCGTATTGGCGCTTCTCACGCTGGGCACCCGGCCGGCGAACGCCTCACACCTCTACGGCGGCGAAATGAGCTACCGCTACCTCGATGCCAACGGCCCGGCGGGCAACGAATTTCGCTACGAAGTGTCGGTGTTTGTGTACAATAACTACGGACCATCGTCGAATGTGCGGGCCGGGCGGCCGTCGGTTGAACTGGGCTTTTACCAGCGCGACAACAGCCAAATTGTGCTCCCGCAGGGGATGCCTTCCTCGAACGGGGGGTTTGTGAACAACAACGGGTTTCTGGTAATCCCCAAGTTCAGTGCCGACACGGTGACGCGCAACCTGCCGGCCGCGTGCGCCCAGGGCTTTGCGCCGCCCGAAGTACTGCTGGCCAAATACATTGCCGTGGTGTGCCTGCCACTTTCCTTTAATGGGTACTACTGCTTTTTCTCGGATGCGGCCCGCAACAACGGCATCACCAACATCCAGCCCGGCGGCGGTCCGCAAGGAGGCACGGGCAACATGACGCTGTACCTGGACATGGCCTCGTCGATTCTAGAGAACTCGTCGCCGGTATTTTCGGACACGGCCGTGGCCCTGATTTGCGCGGGCGACACGACCCTTATTCTTAACAGCGCCAACGACCCGGACGGAGACCGGCTTACTTATTCGTTTGGCACTCCTTACGCGGGAGATTTTTTCAATCGAGGCGGTGGTCCACCTACTCCGACTTCCAACCCGCCTTCCGTTTTTCCGCAGCCGCTGCCGTCCATTAACTACGCCGCCACCTACAGCACGGCGCGGCCCTTCGGCCCCTCGGGTTTTGCGGGCTTGAATGCCAACACCGGCCTGAGCAAATACTTTGCCCCCACCATCGGCAGCTTCGTGGTGGCGGTGGACGTGAGCGAGTACCGCCTCACGAACGGCACTTACCTGCTCGTCGGCACCACCCGGCGCGACGTGCAGCTCATTGCCCGTGTATGCCCGGCCGGCAATACGCCCGTGCTCTCGTATACGCCCGGCACCGGCGGTGGCTCCGGGGGCACCGGCTCACGCGATTTTAACATTGAAGAAGGCCAGAGCCTGAGCTTTGGCATCAGTGGCAATACCAACCCCAGCGGTGGGGCACTGGATTTGAAAATCAACAGTGTGTTGCTGGATGGCAGCGGCCCCATCAACGCCTCGTTTGCGGGCAACCAGGGCGTGCGGGCACCGGGACAAAACACAGGCGTGGTGGGCGTGGCCGGCAACGGACCGCTGAGCGGCAACTTCGTATTTAACTCGGTGTGCGGGCAGGGGCGGCCCAGCTCCTACGACGTACTGGCCACCACCTCGGTGGTATGCACGGGCAAGAGCAACTCGCAGGTGTACCGGGTGTTCGTCACCAAAACTGCGCCGCCCACGGCCATTGCCGGCCCCGATGTGATTTGCAACCCCGGCACGCCGCGCACCTACACGGCGCAGGGGCCGACGCCGCCGCAGGGCTACCGCTGGCGGGTATCGGGCGGCGCCATTACCGCCGGACAGGGCACCAACACCATCACGGTGCAGTGGACCAGCACGGGGGGCTCGCGGTTTGTGTCGCTGAAGAACGTATCGAGCTTTGGTTGCCTCTCGGACTCGGTGAGCCGCAACGTGGACGTGCGCCCGGTGGGCACCCTGACCGTAACGGCCGCCATCCCCACGCTGTGCCGGGGGCTGAGCACCACCCTCACCGTGGCCTCGGCCACTGCGGGCCTTACTTACACCTGGGTGGCCAGCCCCGGTGGGGCAACCTTCACCGGCGCCACCATCACGGTGTCGCCCACGACTACGACAACCTACACCGTGACCGGCACCACTGCCGACGGCATATGCAACACCCAAGCCAGCGCCACGGTCACGGTGACGTCGCCGCCGGTGGCCAACGCCGGGCCTAACCGCAGCATTTGCGCCGGGGCCACCACGCAGCTCGGCACAGCCCCCGTGGCGGGCCTGACCTACGCCTGGACGCCCACCACCGGCCTGAACGACCCAACCGTTGCGCAGCCTACCTTTAGCACGACCACGCCCGGCGCGTACGCCTACACCCTGACGGCCACCAGCAGCCCCGGCTGCTTCTCGACCAGCACCGTGACCGTGACCGTGTACCCCGCGCCTATTGCCGACGCCGGCCCGGCGCGGGCCATTTGCAGCGGCGCCTCGGCCCAGCTGGGCACCCCGGCCGTGACCGGCTACACTTACAGCTGGAGCCCCGCTACCGGCCTCAACAACCCCAATATTGCCCAGCCAACGGCCACGGGCACGGCCACGGCCCCTACCACCGTCACCTACACCCTGACGGTGAGCCTGGCCAACGCTGGCGGTACGCCCTGCTCGGCCACCAGCACCACGGTGCTCACCATCAACCCCCGGCCCGTGTTGCTCGTGATTGCCCCCGTGGCGATTTGCGTAGGCGGCACCGCGACGCTCACCGGCGACATTTCGCAGCCCCAGCCCCTCACCTACCAGTGGAGCCCCACCACCGGGCTGGCTACCCCCAACGCGGCCGTGACGACGGTGACGCTGGCTACCCCCGGCACCTTCACCTACACCCTGACGGCTACCAACACCGGCACCGGCTGCATCAGCACCACCACGGCGCAAGTCACGGTGAACCCGCTGCCCATCGCCAGCGCCGGCCCTAACCAGACCCTGTGCGCCAACACGGCCACCGTGGGCACGGCGGCCAACGTCGGCACTACGGTATTTACGGCAGTACCCGCGGCGGGCGTGAGCTTTTCGCCCACCAGCGGCGGCACGGCCACGGCCACCTTCCCGGTGCTGACAGTGCCGGCTACCTACGTCGTGACGGCCACCGTCAGCAACGCCACCACCACCTGCACCAGCAGCAGCACGGCCACCATCACGGTGAACCCCATTCCGGTGGCTGTGGCCGGGCCCAACCGCACGGTGTGCGCCCTGAGCCAAACCACGCTGGGCGGCGGCCTGCCCCCGGTGGCGGGCAACACGTATTCGTGGAGCCCGACGACCGGCCTGAGCAACCCGACCAGCCCCAACCCGGTGCTGACCGTGCCCCAGCAGGGCCAGACGCCCTTCACCCTGACCTACACCCTGACCGTCACCAACGCCCAGAACTGCCCGAACACCAGCAGCGTGACGCTGACCGTGAACCCGGCCGCAGTGGTGTTGGCCGGCCCCGACAAGCGCACCTGCTCCGGCGTGAGCGTGCAGATTGGGGCGGGCGTACAGGTGCCCAACCTGACCTTTAGCTGGAGCCCGACCACGGGCCTTTCCGACCCCACCGCTTCGGCCACTTTTCTGACGCTGACCAATACCACCGGGGCCAACCAAGTGCTGCAATACGTGGTGACGGCCACTACCAACCTGGGGTGCACCGCCACCGACACCGTGCTGGTGACGGTGAACCCCGCCGCCGTGGCCACGCCCGGCCCGGCCCTCACCTTCTGCTCGGGCGATAGCCAGCAGCTGGGCGCGGGCGCCGTGCCCGTGGCCGGCGCTACCTACGCCTGGACGCCCACCACCGGCCTGAGCAACCCCACCAGCCTCAACCCCACCGTGACGGGCACCAACAACACTAACGCGCCCGTCAGCACCACCTACACCCTGACCGTGACCAACCCGGCCAGCCTGGGCAGCTGCTCGGCCTCGGCTACGGTAGTGGTGACCATCAACCCGCAGCCGGTAGCGACGCCCGGCCCCGACCGCGCCTTCTGCGCCGGAGGCTCGGCCCAACTGGGCACTACGGGCATAGCCGGCTTCAACTACAGCTGGAGCCCGACCACAGGCCTGAGCAACGCCAGCATCGCCAACCCCACCGTGAGCCTGCCCAACGCGGGCCTCACGGCCCTGACCACAGTTTATACCCTGACGGTGACCAGCGCCACCACGCCGGTGTGCACCGCCACCGCCACCGTGAACGTGACGGTGAACCCGCTGCCGGCCGTGCCGGCCACGCCGCTGGTGTTCCAGGCTTGCTCGGGGGCACCGGTGACGTTTACCGGCCTCGGCAACGTGGCGGGGGCTACTTACCTCTGGACGTCGGCTACCATCGGCGACCTGAGCAACCCCACCATCCCCAACCCGGTGGCTACCGTGACCAACACCACCGGCGGCCCGCTGGTGCGCACCTATACCCTCACCATCACCAACCCGGCCAGCCTGGGCGGCTGCCCGGCTTCGACGACGGTGACGCTGAACGTGAACCCGGCCCTGACCGTGAGCCCCGGCACCGCCCGCACGGTGTGCGCTGGTACGCCCACCCAGTTGGGCGGCACGGCCGTGGCCGGCGCCACCTACCTGTGGACGCCCGCCACCGGCCTGAACAACCCCAACATCGCCAACCCGGTGCTGACCCTGGC
>JANXUO010000017.1 GCA_025356245.1 Hymenobacter sp. | reverse complement strand
GAGGAGTTCATGCTGCTGGCTAATCGTAAGGTGGCCGAGTTCGTGTTTAACCTCAAAAAGACCAAGCCACGCTTCACCATGGTGTACCGCACCCACGATGCACCCGAGCCTGAACGTCTTCAAACCTTTGCCCTCTTCGCTCAGAAATTCGGCTACAAGCTGAAGCTTGACAACCCGAAAAAAGTCAGCACCGAGCTCAACAACCTGAGCTCTGAAGTAGTGGGTAAGCCTGAGCAGAATGTGCTGCAAGGATTGGCCATTCGCACCATGGCCAAGGCCAACTACAGCACTGAGCCGCTAGGCCACTTCGGCTTGGCCTTCGACCACTACTCGCACTTCACTTCGCCCATCCGCCGCTACCCCGACATGATGGCCCACCGCCTGCTCGAACACTACCTCAACGGCGGCAAAAACATCGACGCCGAGCCCGTGGAAGAGCAGTGCAAGCACTCGTCGGCCCGCGAAAAGATGGCCGCCAACGCCGAGCGCGCCAGCATCAAGTACAAGCAGGTGCAGTTCATGACCGACGAAATCGGCAACACGTTTACCGGCGTCGTGTCGGGCTTCAACGAGCGCGGGATGTACGTCGAGATTAAGGAAAACAAGTGCGAGGGCATGGTGCGCCTGAGCGACATTCCGGGCGACACCTTTGAGCTGGACAAGGACAACTACCGCATTGTGGGCCGGGGCAGCAAGCGCATCATCCAGTTCGGCGACGAGATGGAAGTCGTCGTCAAATCCGCCAACCTGCTCGACCGCACCATCGATTTCGACCTCGTGGACAACCGCCCCGAAGGCGTGAAACGCCGCGAATTGGAAGAGCGCCAGCAGCAGCGCCGCGACGCCCCGCGCCGCGACAGCGGCGGCAAAGGCGGCTACAAAGGCAAGCGCCGCTAACCCGTGGTCGGCCGATAATACCGCCCCACCTCACACCATCCCACAAGCCCGCCACGCCCACCCGTGGCGGGCTTGTAGCTTAAAGCACGACCTTTGCGAAACTTATTTTCAACTTCGCGAAACCTTGCGCGAAACCGAACCGTGGACTTCCCTGCTCAACTAACCGCCGCCCTCGCCCAACTCGACTACGGCCAGGCCCCCGACACGCTTTACGCGCCCATCCGCTACATCATGGGCCTCGGCGGCAAGCGCATTCGGCCCCTGCTCACGCTGCTCGCCGCCCAGCTCTACACCGACGATGTGGCCCACGTCGTGCGGCCCGCGCTGGCCACCGAAGTCTTCCACAACTTCACGCTGCTCCACGACGACCTGATGGACAACGCCCCGCTGCGGCGCGGCCAGCCCACCGTGCACGAGCAGTGGAACCCCAACATCGCCATCCTCAGCGGCGACGTGATGCTGGTGCGGGCCTACGAGCTGCTCTTCGACATCGACCCCAGGCTGCTGCCCGTCGTGCTGCGCCGCTTCTCCCAAACCGCCGCCGAAGTCTGCGAAGGCCAGCAGTGGGACATGAATTTCGAGACCGAAACCCGCGTCAGCATTCCCCAATACCTGGACATGATTCGGCTGAAAACGGCCGTGCTGCTGGGCTTCTGCCTCGAGCTGGGTGCCCGCCTCGGGGGCGCTTCGGAGGCCGATGCCGAGCATTTGCGGCAGTTCGGTACGGCCATCGGGGTGGCTTTCCAGCTCCGCGACGACCTGCTGGACGTGTACGGCGACGCGGCCACCTTTGGCAAGCGGGTGGGCGGCGACATCATTTCCGACAAGAAAACCTTCCTCCTCCTCACCGCCCTGGCCCAGGCCGGCCCCGCCGAGGTAGCCGTGCTGCGTCAGCACATTGGCCAGCCCGTGCCCGACGCCGAGGCCAAAGTAGCCGCCGTGCGGGCCGTGTACGATGCGCTCAACATCCGCGCCCAAACCGAGGCCCGCATCAACGATTTTTACGACGATGCCCTGGCGCACTTGGCGCAGGTGAGCGCCGCCGCCGCCCGCAAAGAACCCCTGCGCCACCTCGCCGCCCAACTCATGGAGCGCGAAAGCTAGGATTGTCTCACCTCTTCAAACCACTAAATTTGCTTAACCCCGTCCTCCTGCTTATTGGCCTCACCGTGGCCATTTCGGCCTACGCCTGGTCGAACGACAACCTCATGCAGGCCTGGATACTGCGCCCCTACGTTATGGCCCGCGAGCCGGGGCAGTGGTATCGCTTCGTCACCTCCGGCTTCCTCCACGCCGACTGGGGCCACCTGTTTTTCAACCTGCTCACCTTTTATTTTTTCGCCGATAACGCCCTCTACAACTACGCCAGCCGCTTCGGGGCCTTGGGCGGCACGGGGGCATTTCTGCTACTCTACCTGGGCGGCATCATAGTGTCGGACATTCCCACCTACCTCCGCCACCGCGACGACCGCCTCTACGGCAGCCTCGGCGCCTCGGGTGGTGTAGCCTCGGTCATGTTTGCGGGCATCCTGTTCGCGCCCACTACCAAAATCTACATGATGTTTCTGCCCGTCGGCATTCCCGGATTCATCTGGGGTGGGTTGTACCTAGCTTATTCGCAGTACATGGGCCGCCAACGGCACGACAACATCAACCACGACGCGCACTTTTACGGGGCACTCTGGGGGCTCGTCGTCACCCTGGCCCTGGTGCCCGAATCGTTCGGCATTTTCCTGGCGGGCATCCGCAATTTTTTCAGTTAAACAATTGATAAACAGTGAAATAGTAAGCATAATACACTTCCATCGTATCCATTGAGGCAGTGGCACGTATTGAGGGCAGATTTTTACCACACCTTTTCCCTTTGCCTCATGAAAAATTTTGTCGCCCGCCTCACTGGCCCCCTGTTGCCGAGTGTTTTGTTGAGCCTGCCCGGCTCGCTTTTGCTTACTGCCTGTAGCGGCCGCAACAGCAGCGGCGGTCTCAGCATTGCCGGTGTCGCCTACCTGCTGCTGGCAGTATTCGCCTTCCTCAGTCTCATCAAGCAGGACTGGGACACGGGCAAGAAGATTATCTGGGGCCTTATCATCTGGTTCTTCCCCTTTGGCGGCTCCATCATCTACTTCCTCTTTTCGGGCCGGAAGTAAGTTAAGTCATTCACCTAGGCTACAAAAAAGACCCAACCAATAAAATGGTTGGGTCTTTTTTGTAGCCAGAAATTTTCGCTAAAACGGCGTTGACGGCACCCCTACTCGCCGCCCAGCAGGCGTTTTTTTTCGAGGCGAGCGGCGTTTTGCAGCAGCTCGCGGGTATTCGTGATTTGCACGGCTTTCCAGCTTTCGCCCACGCGCCGCATTTTCAACTCCACCACCATTGTGGTGTCGTACTTGGGCTGCGTCAGCTCAATGCCAACGTAGGCGTTATCGCCTTCCTCGCGGGAGTATTTGATGCCTTTGAAGCTGGTTTCGGGGCTCACCACTTTGCTGGCAATGCCGGCCAGCGAGAGGTTCACCAAACGCTTGGGTGCCGCTGCCTGCGCGGCTTCCAACGAACCGGTTTCGACATAGCGCTGCACCTCGTTGTGGGCGGCTTTGGTCAGGGCAGGCTTGGCGAACCGGAGGGCCATGCCCACTGCCAAGCTACCACCCGGCACCAGCGACGTTACGGCCGAGCCCTGGCTCACCACGTCGTCCACGAGGTGCGAGGTAAGGCTATTCACATCGACGTACTTCTCGAAGGTGGCCATGTCGTGGGCCTGCACAGCGCTCGCCGCTTGTGCCAGGGCACCCTTGGGGCCGTTCTTTAGGTTTTGAAAGTAGTAGTAGCCGCCCAACGCCAATGCTGCCAGGATAACTAGAATCAGGAATTTTCTCATGCCCGCAAAGTTCGGCGTTTCGTTTGAATTGGGCATGGTGCGCTCCGTGTGCCGCGCCCCAACTAATTTCACCGCTATGCCATCACCCGAAATACATGGGCACCGCGGGTGCCGGGGCCTGTTGCCCGAAAACACCCTGCCAGCTTTTCTTCACGCCTTGGCCTTGGGCGTCGATGCGCTTGAGCTGGACGTCGTGCTATCGGCCGATGGGCAAGTAGTGGTGTCGCACGAGCCTTGGCTCTCTGCTGCCATTTGCCTCGACCCCGCTGGGCAGCGCATCAACCCCGCTACCGAGCGTCGCTTCAACCTCTACCAAATGCCTTATGCGGCCATCCGGGCCTGCGATTGCGGACGCCTGCAACATCCGGCCTTTCATGAGCAGCAGAGATGCCCTGAAGCCTACAAACCGCTTCTAAGCGAGGTTCTGGCGACCATCGAGGCAGTATCTGCCGCACGGCCCATCGGCTACTCTATAGAGCTTAAAAGCAGCCCTGCCGGCGATGGATTGTATCACCCCTTGCCCGATGTGTTCGTTGCCATCGTACTGGCGGTGCTCCGGCAATTTCCGGCGGTGTGGCCTCGCATTACCTTGCTCAGTTTCGATGGTCGGGTGCTGCGAGCCAGCCGGCAGCAGGCACCGGAGCTGGCCACTTGCTTACTGTCGGAGGACGGGCAGCCATGGCTGGCTAGCATTGCCGCGCTGGGTTTTGTACCAAGCGCCTTCGGCCCCAATTACGAAACAGTGCTCGCCCCAGCTGTGCAGCAGTTGCGGGCGGCCCACGCTGCCTTGCGGTTGGTGCCCTGGACAGTAAACGAGCCGGCCGATATGCTCCGGCTGGCCCAGTTGGGCGTTGATGGGCTCACGACCGATTACCCCAACCGAGCGCTGGAGTTATTCGGCCGGTAGGGGCGGGGTAGCACAAGATTTATCGGGCCGACCAACACGGCGGTGTAATGCAAAAAGCAACACCTTTGTGTCCGGTGGAGTGTACGCCGCACAGTTGTAAACGGGCGTGTGTCCGAACAATTGTAACAAAATTTACTGCAATCTGTCGTAACGATACAGTGTTCGCCCGCAACGATACAACAACAATGATGTGTAACAACGCCAAACAATCTTCGTTACAAGTGTTGTTGTTTCAGCTTCGTGTTACATCTTTGTGCTTTGCACCGCGTTACTCCCGTACAATGCCACATCAGGGCCAAATCCTCCAGGAAGTCATTAAAAGCAGTGGTGTTTCCATCACGCACCTGGTGGACGAGTTGGGTATTACACGCCCCACCATCTACCGTAAATTCAAGGATGCGACACTTGACTACAACTTCGTAAAACAAGTTGGTGAAATAATCGGACATGACTTCTCAAACGACTTTACACCGTTACAGCAATCATCGTTGCCGTTCGTTCAAAACGTAACACGTCCCGCAGCTCAATCAATCGTTACACCCCGTGTAACATCTCAGCAACATGTTGATAATGATACAGCAAAGCAGCTGATGGTGCTACAGACAAAGTACATCGCGCTACTCGAGGCCCACAACGAACTTTTATTGAAGGTGTACGGCCCTAAGTAACACAGTTGTTCCACGTGAAACAATTTTGTACTAAACCTGCCCGCTGCGCAACAGCGCCGCAACGGCAGAATTGGCAGAACGGAACACTAATTGTTGCCCCAATTCGGTGGAGCAGTCTCAGCTTTGTGAAGCAATGGGCTCTCCATTATTTACGCCAACCTACCGCTGTATTGGGTCAGCCAGGCGCTAAATTTGTGGTTGAGGCAAATGCTGCCCCAGGGCCACGGAGCCGCCGCCAACCAGTGAAAAAACCCAGCCTGAACCCCGCCGCCCGCCGGTCGGACATTATCCCCATCAAGGAAGGATTGCAGGCCCTGGTGCGGGCCTACCGCCTCCAGGGCAAGCTCAACGAAGTGACCGTAGTGGGCAGCTGGGAGCGGGTGATGGGCAAGGCCGTGGCGCTGAAAACCCAGGAAGTCTATGTCAACAAGGGCCGGCTGTTTGTGCGCCTCAATTCGGCCCCGCTTAAGCATGAGTTGGTAATGGCTAAAACCCGCGTGGCCGAACTCATCAACGCCGAGGTGGGGGAGGCCGTTATTTCGGAGGTGATTTTCCTTTAGGGCTGAACGCCATTTTTCAGCCGCCACTGCCGCTACCGGACCTACAGTTCCTCCACGGTACCGTTGGCTACTGCGAAGCGGCGGATGTCGCCGCGCACGGCGGCTAGTGCTTCGTTGGTGCGGGCCAGGTTCGTGTCGGTCAGAAAAACCTGGCCGAAGGTTTCGTTAGCTACCAGCTCCAGCAGACGGGCAATGCGCTTGTCATCGAGGCGGTCGAAAATGTCGTCGAGTAGGAGTAGTGGCTTCGCTTTCGGTACGGTGTCGGCCCCGGTTTGGGCGGCCAGGATTTCGAACTGGGCCAGCTTGAGAGCAATGGCAAATGACTTTTGCTGGCCCTGCGAGCCGTGAGTTCTTACGGGCTGCTCGTCCATGAGAAAAACAAAATCGTCGCGGTGGGCGCCGGTGTTGGTGCGTTGCAGGGCGAAGTCACGGCGTTCGTTCTGGCGCAGGAGTTGGGCGAAATCCTGGCCTACCAGTTGGCTTTTGTGGGTGAGGGAAACATGCTCGCGGCCGTCGGCCAGTTGCCGGTAATGGGCGGCAAAGAGCGGCACAAATGCGTCCAGAAACGTGGCCCGCTGGGCCGACAGCTCCTGGCCCAACGGGGCCAGTTGCTCGTCGATGGCCAGCAGGTAGTCGCGGTCGAAACCGTGGGCGCTGCCGCGCTCGCTGGCCTGCTTGAGCAGGGCATTGCGCTGCTTGAGTAGGGCGTTGTAAGTTAGAAGACGCTCCAGAAAATCGTGGTGGAGCTGCGACATCAGGCTGTCGAAGTAGCGGCGGCGCTCCTCGCTGCCCTGGCGGATGAGGTCGGTGTCGTAGGGCGAGATGAGAACGGCGGGGTAGCGGCCGATGTGGTCGGCAAGGCGGTCGTAGGGCTGCTTGTTGTGCGACACCAGCTTTTTCTGGCCCAGGCGCAAACTCACCTGAATAGCTTCGGGCACGGGGCTGGAATCAGCGTTGGGGGAGACGAACTTTCCTTTCACTACAAAAAAATCGGCCCCTTGCTTTATGTTCTGGCTATCTACCGATGTCAACGCGCTTTTGGTGAGCGAAAGGTAATGAATAGCGTCGAGTAGGTTGGTTTTACCACTGCCGTTATCGCCAATCAGACAGTTGATGCCGGGCGAAAAACGCAGGTCGGCGACATCGTAATTCTTAAAAAAAAGCAGGTGGAGCGAAGCAAGCATTTAGCAGAAGTTCGGTAGTGCCAACGGTTTTACGTAATTTCGCGGTTCTAACACGAACAATTCAATACGTGCAATGGCGGAAACGAAAGTAAAGGCTGCTTCCCGAACGGCCGGTAAACCCCAGACAGCTGCCAACGGTCAGGCCCCGAGCCCGGCCGCGAAAACTGCTATTGCCACCCTGAAACAGCCCGAGCCCATGCTCCCCGGTGCCCCCTCGGCCCAGGATAAAGGGCTGACCACCAAAGCCGCTTCCAAGGCGAAAGCAAAGCCTGCCAGTGCGCTCAAGTACCCGAAAGAAATTTACCTGCGCTGGTACGAGCAAATGCAACTCATGCGCAAGTTTGAGGACAAAGCGGGGCAACTCTACGGGCAGCAAAAAATAAAAGGCTTCTGCCACCTCTACATCGGCCAGGAAGCCTGCGTGGCCGGGGCCGTGTCGGCGCTGCAAGTGGGCGACAAATACATCACGGCCTACCGCGACCACGCCCACCCGCTGGCGCTGGGCACTTCGCCGGGCGCTGTGATGGCCGAGTTGTTTGCCAAGGCCACCGGCTGCTCGAAGGGCAAAGGCGGCTCGATGCACATGTTCGACCGCGAGCACAATTTTGTGGGCGGCCACGGCATTGTGGGCGGGCAGGTGCCGATGGGCGCGGGCCTGGCCTTTGCCGAGAAGTACAACAAAACCGGCAAGCTCTGCATCTGCTACATGGGCGATGGCGCGGTGCGGCAGGGCGCACTGCACGAGGCCTTCAACATGGCCATGCTGTGGAAGCTGCCGGTCATCTTCGTTATTGAAAACAACGGCTACGCCATGGGCACCTCGGTGGCCCGCACGTCCAACGTGACGGAGCTTTACAAGCTGGGCCTGAGCTACGACATGCCCTCCGAGAGCGTGAACGGAATGCGGGTAGAGGATGTGCACGAGGCCGTGGCCCGCGCCGCCGAGCGCGCCCGCGCCGCCGATGGCCCCACGTTGCTCGAATTCCGTACCTACCGCTACAAGGGCCACTCGATGAGCGACCCGGCCAAGTACCGCACCAAGGAGGAGTTGGAAGAAAAGCGCCACCAGGACACCATCGAGGCCGTGCGCCACACCATCCTCAGCAACAACATGGCCACCGAAGAGGGATTGGCGGCCATCGACGAGCGCATCAAAAACGAAGTGCAGGCCGCCGTCGATTTCGCCGAAAATTCGCCTTACCCCACGCCCGACGAACTGTACAAGGACGTGTACGTGCAAAACGATTACCCTTACATTCACGACTAATTGCCTCTGGCCGCGCCGCCTGGTGCCGCCCTTTGAAGCTTACCCCACCCCATGTCGAAAATACCCTACACCGGCAAAAGCCAGCAAGCCCAGCAGAACATCCGGGCGCAACAGCAAGAA
>JANXUO010000659.1 GCA_025356245.1 Hymenobacter sp. | reverse complement strand
CCGACCACTGCGCCCGCCTTTTTGTATTTACCGCTACTTTCGTGGCTCCAATGGCAACTACTCTTCCCGATGCCCGCACGGCCGTACTCGCCCGCATTCGCACGGCGCTGGCGGCTGGCCCCGCGCCACAGCCGCCCGTGCCCGACTGGATGACTCCACTGCACCCGCCCCTGCCCGAAACCGACGACCTAGCCGTGGTTTTTGCCGAACGTTTCGTACGGGCCGGGGGCGAATTTTACTACGCCGACACCCTGGAACAGCTCGGCGAGCAACTGCGTGATTACCTGGCTACTGCTGGAAAGCCGCGTTTTTTTGTGTGGGAACCCGAAATGCAAGCCGTGCTCACCGCCGCCAACGTGCCCTTCGTGGCCGACGAAACCGACTTCTTGCCCCACGCCGACGCGGGCCTTACCTCCTGCGAGGCGCTGGTGGCCCGCACCGGCTCGGTGCTGGTGGGCGCGGGCACGGCCGCTGGCCGCCGCCTCAGCATCTACCCCGACCAACACCTGGTGCTGGCCCGCCCCGCCCAAGTGGTGGCTGAAATAGGAGAGGCCCTTGCCGGTATCAAGCAGCATTATGGCAAGGCCCTACCGTCTATGATTTCGCTGACGACGGGGCCTAGCCGCACCGCCGATATCGAAAAAACCCTGGTGCTGGGAGCACATGGCCCGCGCCGGCTGGCGCTGTTTATGCTGGAGTGAACGCGCTGGCGCGGCACGGGAGGCACAGCCTCCCAGTCATGTCGGGCACGAGTTACGGCTTCGCCTAAACTCGCGCCAGCATTGGTCAGCTCATTCAACCCTCAACCTTCAATTTGAAAACTCTGCCCGACCTTGCGCTGCCGTCCGGCCGCAAGGTGTATTTTGCTTCCGATTTCCACCTCGGAGCCCCCAACCCGGCTTCGTCGTTGGAGCGGGAGCGGCGCATTGTGCGCTGGCTGGACGAAGCCGCCCGCGATGCCACGGCGATTTACCTGCTGGGCGACATCTTCGACTTCTGGTTTGAGTACCGGCACGCCATTCCAAAGGGTTTTATTCGGCTGCAAGGCAAGCTGGCGGAACTGACCGATGCGGGCCTGCCCGTGACCTTTTTTACCGGCAATCACGACATGTGGATGTTCGGCTACTTTACCCAGGAGTTAGGCATTCCAATTTTGCGCGAGCCGGTGTCGCAGCGCATTGGTAGTCAGTTGTTTCACATTGGGCACGGCGATGGGCTGGGGCCGGGCGACCATGCGTACAAGCACCTGCTGAAACCGGTGTTCAATTCGTCGGTGGCGCAGTGGCTGTTTGCGCGACTGCACCCCAATTTCAGCATCGGGCTGGCCAGCAAGTGGAGCCAGCACTCGCGCCTGCAAAACGGGGCCGCCGATGCCCGCTACTTCGGCGACGACGAGTGGCTGGCGCAGTACTGCCGCGCCCTGGAGGCCCAACACCACCACGACTACTACGTGTTTGGTCACCGCCACCTGCCCCTCGACCTGCCCATTGGGCCGGGCAGCCGCTACGTAAATTTGGGTGAGTGGGTCAATTATTGCACCTACGGCGTTTATGATGGCGAACAGCTGGCTTTGGCCGAATTCAAGGGGTAAGCGCTGGCTGCTGGCCGGTGCTTGGCTGCTGGTGGGCGGCGGGCAGCTGCCCGGCCCGGTCATGGCGCAAACGGCCCCGCGCATTGTGCCATCGGCGGCCTCGGTGGTGCCGGCCGGGGCACCGTCCCCGCTCGAGGCGAAGCAAACGCCGGGTGCCGCCCCGGCCACTGCCGTGGGCGGCTGGCAGTTGCTGCGCACTGTGGCCCTGCCCAACCCCGGCCCGGCTTCGTTGGACCGGCGCGGGACGCTTTACGTGGCCGATGCCGACAACAACCTGCGCCAGCTGGCTGCCGACGGCCGTGCGCTCAACACCTACGCGCCCGCCCAACCCGGCCACCTAGCCCAGGTCGAAGCCTACAACCTCACCAACACGCTGGTTTTTTACGACGACCGCCAGCAGGTCGTCCTCCTTGACCGGTTTCTGGCTCCCATCGCCGAAATCCGCCTCGCCGACTACGTGGACGGCACCGTGCGCGTGGCAACTCTGGCCCCCGACAATACTATCTGGCTTTTTGACGAAAGCGCCCTCGTGCTGCGGCAGTTCGACCCGCAAACCGGCCGCGTGGCCCTCAACACGCCCCTCGACCTCATCATCGGCCGCACCCGGCCCGATTTCCGTTTCCTGCGAATGTACCAGAACCACCTGTACCTGGTGGACCGCAGCACGGGCATTTACGTGTTCGACAACCTCGGCAATTACCAGAAGAAGCTGCCCTTCGTCGGCCTGAGCTGGGTGGGCTTTGCGGGCGACGAGCTGTATTATCTGCTTGATGGAAAGCTGCATTTCTTTCAACTTTACCAGCTCACCGAGCGGGTGCAGGCGCTGCCCGCCGGAGTGCGCGGGGTGCGGCAAGTGCTGCTAGGCGAAGGTTTTGGGTACTGCATCGAGGACTTGGGTGTAGCGGTGTACCAACGATAGGACGGGCCAGGCGGCAGGCAACCCGGTTGTAATACCGTGCGTTAGCTCAGGGAAACCCTTCCTCACTTTTCCCTAAAGCCCACTGCCTATGAAAGCCCTCGTCATTCACGGCGCGAAGGACGTTCGCGTCGATACCGTCGAAGACCCCAAAATACTCGATGCCCGTGACGCCATCATCCGCGTCACGAGCACGGCCATTTGCGGCTCCGACCTGCACATTTACAATGGCAGCATTCCCCAGCCCCGGCCCATGACGCTGGGCCACGAGTTCATGGGCATTGTAGAGGAAGTGGGGCGCGGCGTGGGCAGCCTTAAAGTCGGCGACCGGGTGGTGGTGCCCTTCCCCATTGCCTGTGGCCACTGTATGTTTTGCAACCACGAGCTGCCCGGCCACTGCGAAAACTCGAACCCCGACCACTACGGCCCCGAAGGCGGCCTGATGACCGAAAAAGGCGGTGCCCTCTTCGGCTACACCGACCTGTACGGCGGCTACGACGGCGGGCAAGCCGAATTCGTGCGCGTGCCCTACGCCGATTTCGGCCCCCGCAAAGTGCCCGACAACCTGAGCGACGAACAGGCGCTGTTCCTCACCGACATCTTCCCGACGGGCTACTCGGGCATTGATTGGGCCAACGTGAAGGGCGGCGAAATCATCGCCATTTT
>JANXUO010000615.1 GCA_025356245.1 Hymenobacter sp. | reverse complement strand
CCAGCACCTGCCCGGCCGGCGAGCCGGGCCAGAGGTAGCTGACATCGGTGCGGTCGGCCCGCGACGTGGTGCGCAGGCCGAAGGCGGCCTCCGCGTGCGAGGGGTTGGGCGCGGTCAGCAGCTGGCAGCCCACGGTGTGCAGCAGCTTATCGAGCGGCTCCAGCAGCGGGGCCGTGCCGTAGATGAACTTGTCGAAATACGCCTGCATGTCGCGCCCGGCCACTTCTTCCACCAAGCGCACGTAATCGGCTTCGGTGTAGCCAATTCCGGTTTTGCCGAACTCCTCGTACAGCCGCCGCATCACGTCGTCGAGGCTGCGGGCGTGGCCCGAAAGCTGCCGCAGCGTCAGGTCCAGCAGCAGCGCCACCAGCGCCCCCTTGTGGTACACCGACACCTTGCGGTCGGGCACGCCGGGTTTGTAGCCGTCGAGCCACAAATCCACGCTGGCATCGGCCAAGCTCAGGTTTTCGGCGCCCGCGTCCTCATAATGCTTACGGAGTACGGTGTTCAGCTCTTCAAAATACTGGGCCGGGGTGCGCACGTGGCTGCGGGCCAGCAGATACTCGCCGTAGTAGGTAGTGATACCCTCGGCAATAAAGCAGGTGCGGAAGTAGTTCTCGCGGCTGTAATCGTAGGGTTGCATCTCGGCGGGCCGGATGCTCTTGATGTTCCAGGCATGAAACAGCTCGTGGCAGCTCACGCCCAGCAGCTCTTTGTAGAGACCCTCGCTCATAATAAGTTCGGCCGGGCCCAGCACAATCACCGTCGAGTTGTGGTGCTCTACGCCGTGGTAGTGCTTGTAGGGCAAAAACTGGTTTAGGAAGTGGTAATCGGCCACGGGCAGCGAGCCAAACAGCCGGATTTGCTCCTCCGAAAAAGCCTTAAAATCAGCTAGAATGCGGGGCCAGTTTAGCGCCGCTTCGCCTTGCACCCAAACGTGCATGGGCACCCCGCCCGCCTCGTACTGCTGGTGCGTCAGCGTGGGCGAGGCAATCAGGGGCGCGTCGGCCAGCTGGTCGAAACTGCTGGCCGCCAAATTATTAGTGCCCGACCGGGGCAGGCCACAGGCAATCTGCCAGCCCTCGGGCAGCGCCAGGGTCAGCTCGCAGGGCGCGTTTTCGTGGCCCACGGCGTACATCAGGGCCTGCACCGGGTTGAGGTACAACTGGGTTTCGTCGAGCCACGAGCCGCCGGCGTCCATTTGGTGGGCGTAAAAATTGTAGCGCACCTGCACCCGGCGGCCTGCCGCCCCGGCCACTTCCCAGCAGTCTTTGGTGGTTTTGCGGTAAGGAATAAGCTGGCCGGTAGCAGCATCCGAAATCTCGACCCGCTGAATTTTTTGAGCGAAATTTTGAAGCTCGTAACGTCCCGGTCGCCAGGCAGCTAGCTGCAAGTGCAACGGCCCGGTTGCCGTGGCAGGCACGTCCAGCACGCACTGCACTTGCAGGTAAAAGGTGAGGGGGTTTGCGAAGGAAATATGGTACTGCATGGTGCGAATGTAAAGGCCGCAGCGGTGTACCGCCCCAGAAAACGACAGCCGACTGCTGCGCTGCGCTTGCAATTCGCTATCCTTCGCCGTACCTTTGCCCGCCCTACGCGAAACCCGACCCTTGGTCTAAAAATATTTTCCGATGAAACGTACCTATCAGCCCTCGAAGCGCAAGCGCCGCAACAAGCACGGCTTCCGCACCCGCATGGAAACCGTCAACGGCCGCAATGTGCTGGCCCGTCGTCGCGCCAAAGGCCGCAAGCGCCTCACCGTATCCGACGAAGGCCGTCACAAACGCAACGGGTAGATTTTTTTAAGCTGTTAGCTGTTAGCTGTTAGCTGTTAGCTGTTAGCTGTTAGCTGTTAGCTGTTAGCTGTTAGCCATTAGCTGATGTTCTGGCCGTTTTAAGGTCGTAATTCAGCCCCGTGGACGAGCTAACAGCTGAAAGAAGATATACTTTCCCGAAAGAGGAACACCTCTGCCGCAAAAAGCTCATCGACGAGCTTTTCGGCAAGGGGAGTTCCTCTTTTGGCGTTTACCCTGTTCGCTTGGTTTTTACCTTGTGCGAAGCGCCGACGGCAGCGCCGCCGCTGGTGCTTATCAGCGTCAGCAAACGCACTTTCAAGCGGGCCGTTGACCGCAACCGCCTTAAACGCCTGCTGCGCGAAGCATACCGCCTGCACAAACACCTACTTGTCGAAAAGACCGGCGGGCACTGCGTGGCCACCCTCGGCATTCTCTACACGGGCAAGGAAAAAAGTGAGTTGCCGCTGCTCGAAAAAAAATTAATTTCCGGCTTGCTGCGTTTGCCCGGCGGCCCCCCGACGCAACCGCTGGGCTAGGTATTGTTATCTTCACTCGACGGTAGGACCCGCCGGGCGGGCCTTGGCCGATTGTTGCCTGCAACCAAGTGCCGTCCCCGCCGCCTCTTCGCCTAAGCTGACTGCTATCCATCATGTTCATTCGTAAGAAATACCTCGCCGCGTTGGCCCTCACTACGCTTGGGTTGGTTGGCTTTCGGGCAGCCTCCGACAACGAGCGTTACTTTGAGATTGCCAAAAACCTCGATATTTTCGCCACCCTTTTTAAGGAGGTAAACACCTATTACGTTGATGAGATAACGCCCGCCAAGCTGGTGAAAACGGGCATCGACGCCATGCTCAAGTCGCTCGACCCCTACACCAACTACATCCCGGAGGACGACATCGAGGATTTTCGTACCCTCACCACCGGGCAGTACGGCGGCATTGGCGCGGTGGTGGTGAAGCGCAACGCCAAAACCGTGGTGCAGAGCACCTACGAAGGCTACCCGGCCCAGAAAGCAGGCTTGTTGCCCGGCGATGAAATTCTGGACATCAACGGTGTGATGGTCGAAAAGAAGAGCAATTCCGACATCAGCAAGCTGCTCAAGGGTCAGGCCAACTCGTTGGTGAAGCTGATGGTGACGCGATACGGCCAGGATAAGCCGGTGGAAATAAGCATTACCCGCGACAAGGTGCAGGTTGATAACGTGCCCTACTACGACATGATTTCCGGCGATGTCGGTTATTTCCAGCTCTCGGGTTTCACCGTGGATGCGGGCAAAGAGGTGCGCACCGCGGTAAATAAGCTCAAGGAAATGGGCGCCAAGAAGATTGTGTTCGACATCCGCGACAACCCCGGCGGCTTGCTCAACGAGGCCGTTAATATCTCCAACTTGTTTATCGAAAAGGGATTGGATGTGGTAAGCACCAAGGGCAAAGTAACCGAGTGGAACAAAACCTACAAGGCCCTCGACTTGCCGCTCGACACGCAACTGCCCATTGCCATCATCACGAGCAACCGCTCGGCGTCGGCGTCGGAAATTGTGTCGGGCGTGTTGCAGGACTACGACCGGGCCGTGCTGGTGGGCGAGCGCACCTTTGGCAAGGGCCTGGTGCAGGCCACACGCCCGCTCTCGTACAACTCGCAGCTGAAGGTGACGACGGCTAAGTACTACATTCCCAGCGGCCGCTGCATTCAGGAAATTGACTACAGTCACCGCGCCGACGATGGGGCGCTGAGCAAATTTCCCGATTCGTTGCGCACGGCGTTCAAAACCCAGGCCGGCCGCACCGTGTACGACGGTGGCGGCGTAGCCCCCGATGTGGAAGTGAACGACCGCGAAATTGCCGACATCACCCGCATCCTGCTCCAAAAAAGCTACCTCTTCGACTACGCCACCCGCTACCGGGCCGAGCATCCGACCATCGTGCCGGCCCGTGAATTTAAGCTGGCCGATGCTGATTACCAGAAATTTGTAGCCTTCCTGCAAGGCAAAAACATCAGCTACAGCACCGACACCGAAAAGTCGCTCACCGACCTCACCAAAAAGGTGAAGGACGAGAAGCACTACGACGACGTGAAGCTGGAGTTGGAAGCCCTGCGCAAAAAAGTGACCGTGAATAAAGCCAACGACTTGCAGCGCTTCAAGCCCGAAATAAAGGAGTTGCTGGAGCAGGAAATCGTGTCGCGCTACTACTTCGAAAAAGGCCGCACAGAAGCTGGTTTTGATGACGACCCCAACATCATGGCCGCCGTAGCGGTGCTCAACGAGCCCAACCGCTACGCTGCGCTGCTGAAGCCCACGGGGCAGGCGGCCAGTGCACGCAAGTCAGCGGGGACGAAGTAATTCGCGTACGTTTTCGATAATGTACTATTTACTGAACTATCGGCCAGATTTGGTTTGGGAAAAACAGTGGGCGGAACTGCTCAAATTTTATCTGCCATTAGCTGATGCAGTGGAATTTAATTTGTTGTTTCCGCCCGTTACAAGCGACTCTCAAGATTCTGAAATAAACGGGCATTTGCCTGGATTTTTGTGGCACCATTTTGTTGATAACCGGATTTATCCAGGCAATAAAGTGCATTATTCACTGAGCCAAAAAGTCGTGAGTTTCTTTGAAGAGAAGAGTTTTGCGTCCTATTTGAACTGCCTTTTTGAAGACATTGCGCTGATAGCGAACGAGCGCGAAATACTGGCAACAATAACTCACGAAAACTATATAATCTGCTGGTTGACTGATGGGCAGTTGGATTTCTTCAAACAACGCGGATTTGACTTTGCGTTTTGGGCAGAAGAATAAAATTTTATCTTTTCGCAAGTCGTGAAGTTGATTAACTGCCAGAACAGAATGGTTGTCTAATCAATCACAATAGATTCGGAAGGCGGAGACAACGTAAAACTTAGGCTAAGCCAGGCCGCTGCTATGCGCAAAAGTTGCCTGTGCAACATTGGCGGGGTAATTTGCAGGCCGTTCGGGGGAAAACACCTGCCCCGGCGCTTCGCTTTTCGTGGCCAACATCGACATTCAACGCAAAAAAGCAGCGCCCAGCCCCTGGCTGCTGGTGGTGCTGGCCGTGGCCCTGGTGGCCGGGGCCGCCTGGTTTTTTCTGCGCCCCGCACCCGTTGACGACCCAGCCCCGCCCATTGTACGCCAGGAAGTTGCCGCGCCCGCTGATAGCCTCGCGCCCGACTCGCCCGCCGCCGATGCCCGCGCCACGCCTCCGCCCGCTGATGCGGCTCCCGGCGTGGCCCAGCCCGAGCAGCAGGCCGCCGCCGAAGCATCGGCCACCAAGTCCGAGCTGCTGGCGCTCGTCGGCACGCTCACCGACCTAGCCGACCGCCCCGACTTGCGCGAGGAGGCCAACATCCGGGAGCAGCGCGATAACCTGACCAGCGCCACCGCCCGCCTCGCCGACGGCGACGCCCGCGCGGGTCTGCGCCCCGGCCTGGTGGCGGTGGCGACGTACCTGCGCACCATTCAGCAGCACGGCTACCCGGCGTTAGAGGCCGATGCGCTGGCCCTGCAAGCCCAGGCCGCCGCCCTTAGTGGCCGCGATGCCACTGCCGCCGAGCAGCAGCAAAACCATGATTTCATAGCCCGTGCCACGGCGCTGGCCGACGAGCTGAGTGCGCCCGCCCGCTAGGCACTACGCCCGTATTTCTTCCCCAAGCCATGATTGCCCCGCCCCTGCGCCGCCTGCGCGACCTGCCCGACTTTGAAGTGGCTACCGGCCAGCCCGACGTGCGCGGCTGGACGGTGCGCGGCGCCGAGGGTAAGCCCTTGGGCCACGTGTACGAGCTTATCATCGACCCCGAAGCGCTGAAAGTGCGCTACCTCGACATTGAGCTGGACGCGCAAAACGCCCGTAGCAGCCACGAAACCCATATCTTGCTGCCTATCGGCGTGGCCGCGCTCGATGCCGACGACGACAACGTGTTCGTGCCCGGCCTCAGCCAAGCCAGCGTCAAATATTACCCGCCCTACGTGGAGCTGCAAATCACCCGCGAATACGAAGACGCCATGCTGCGGGCACTGGGCAAAACGCCCGCCGTAGGTGACTTTTACGACCGTTCCAGCTACGATGCGGGGGCTTTTTACACTCGATAAATTTTGCGGGTCAGGCCGCAGGCGTGGGCGGGTACGGTCTTATTGTACTGCCACTCGCTGAGTCAGTTCGCGGCCGTCGGCGAGGCTGAGGCGCAACACATAGAGGCCGGGCGCAGCGCCGGGCAGCGCCACTGCCAGGGTGCCCGTACCCGTCGGGGCTGCGCTGGTAGCAACTATGTTGCCCAGCGTGTCAAAAGCCCTGACCTGCTGCGGCAACACCGGGCCGGATACGAAAAACTGGCCCACCGCCGGGTTTGGAAACACTGTAAATCCGGCAGCCTCGGCACTGCTGCGGGTAGCGCTGATTCGCGTATTGGGCGTTGCCAGCCAAATGGTTGCGTTAAGTAGCAGGCGGGCGTGGTCGCCGTTGGCCTCGGCGTTCCAGCCGTTGTAGAGGTTGTTGCCGGGAGAACCGGTACCATCGTCGGGGGGTGAGGAGTCGCCGAGGGCGGCAACGCGGCCCTGGCCGTAGTGCGCGTGGGCCACCAAGGCGCCCGTGCTGCCGGTAGTGGCCTGGCCGGGCTGAAACAAGGCCCCGCGCACACTGGCGTTAGCCGTGCGGCTGAGCGTGAGGCTGGCCCCGTTATGATACTCCATGGCCACGGGGTTGCCGGCGGGGCCGTGCAACAGCGAATCGGCGGGCGCGTTGGCGGCCCCTACGCCGGTGGTAAACGTCAGGTTATTGAGGTCGAAACTGATGCCGAAGGGGTTGGGCGGCGTGGCGGTGCTCATGAAGTCGTTCCAGATGTTGGGCGAATCCCAGCCATCGCCGTTGCGGTCCGACATGTTGTGGTCGGAAATCATGAACAGGCCACCACCATTGCGCACGTAGGCCAGCAAAGCCGTTTTCTCGGCGCCGGTGTAGCGGATATTCGGCTCATCCACCACGTAGGCGGCGTAGTTGTGCAAATCCTGGGTGTTGCTGGCGTCGCCGTAGCTGATGCGGCCCGTGCTGGGCAGGGTTTCGACGGCATAGCCGCGCTGCACCAGGGCAATGCCCCAGCTGGAGAGGGCGCCCGTCCAGTAAGTTTCGGCGGTAGTGGCCGTTACGGTGCTTTGCAGCGGTGTGGGCAAGCGTTGCGGACTGCCGTTGGTGTCCTCGTCGATGGTCCAGTCGGCGTTGCCGGCCGTTTCGGCCTTGGTCGCGTCGAAAAGTATCCGGGGTCGGGCAGTTTGGGCATAGGCAGGTAGTTGAGCTACAAGGCCGAAGAGCAGAAATGCAGTAATTGAGAGGCGCATAAAAAAGAATAAGCCCCAAAGTTGGGGCTTATTGCATTAGCGGTTGATGAATGCCCGTGGTCAGGCCAACCCGACCTATCCGCGTCGCACCATATCGGCCACGGCTTCCACCCACACCGGCTCCGAGTTGAGCGAGGGTACCAACTCCCAATGCTCGCCGCCGTGCTCTTCAAACAGCTCCTTGAACTCCTCGCCGACTTCGATGGTCGTTTCCAGGCAATCGGCCACGAAGGCGGGCGAGAAAGCCAGTACGTGCTTGATGCCCCGGCCCGGAAACTCCTTAAGTGCCTCGTCGGTGTAAGGTTGCAGCCAGGGGTCGCGGAGGCGACTTTGCAGGCGGCTCTGGAAGCATACCGTGTACTGGTCGGGCCGCAGGCCCAGGCCCTCGGCCAGCAGGCGCGAGGTAGCAAAGCACTGCGCCCGGTAGCAGTAGCGGTTTTTCTCGGTGAGAGTGCCGCAGCAGCTCCCGAAAACGCAGTAGTTGGTAGGGTCGCCTTTTTTGACGTGCCGCTCGGGGATGCCGTGGTAGCTGAATACGAAATGGTCGTAGTGCTGCTGTTCCATCGCGGCCCGGCCCCGCGCCACGAGGCTGGCAATAAAGCCCGGCTCAGTGGCAAACTGGCTAATGAAGCTGATGCTGGGCACTATCCACCAGTCTTTCACAATATCCATCACCTTTTCCTGCACCGAGCCCGTGCTGGCCGAGGCGTACTGTGGAAACAGCGGCAGCACCACAATGCGCTCCACTTCGGCATCGCGCAATTCGGTCAGCGCCTTTTCGACGCCGGGGTTTTGGTAGCGCATTCCGAAGGCCACC
>JANXUO010000603.1 GCA_025356245.1 Hymenobacter sp. | reverse complement strand
ATCACCCAGGACCTGGGCACGGCCGAGTTGAAGTACCAGGATTTCGGCTACGACTGCAGCATCTACGTCATCGCCGACGAGCAGAACTACCACATGCAGGTGCTGCAAGCCACGCTGGCCAAGCTGGGCAAACCCTACGCGGCGGCCATCCACCACTTGAGCTACGGCATGGTGGACTTGCCCTCGGGCAAAATGAAATCGCGCGAAGGCACCGTGGTGGATGCCGACGAGTTGGTGCGCGACATGGTGGCCACTGCCAAGGCCACGACCCTGGAAATGGGCAAAATCGACGGAATGCCCGAAGCCGAGGCCGAAACGCTTTTCCACACCCTGGCGCTGGGGGCTCTCAAGTATTTCCTGCTGAAGGTGGAGCCCAAGAAGCGGATGCTCTTCAACCCCGAGGAAAGCATTAATTTCCAGGGCCACACCGGGCCGTTCATCCAGTACACCCACGCCCGCATCGTGGCCTTGGGCCGCCGAGCGCAGGAGCAGAACCTCACGGGCGGCAGCTTCGCGGAGGTTCACACACTGCACGAAACCGAGGCGGAGCTTATTCAGCACCTGGCGGCTTACCCCGCCGCCGTGGCCGAGGCCGCCCGGCAGCTGGCCCCCTCCGTCATCGGACAGTACGCCTACGATTTGGCCAAAGCCTTCAACCGCTTCTATGCCGAAGTGCCGGTGCTGGCCGAGCCCGACACCGCCCGCCGCGCCCTGGGCCTCGCCCTCACGGCCCGCGTGGGCGAGCAGCTGCGCGTAAGCATGGGCCTGCTGGGCATCAAGGTGCCGGAGCGGATGTAGGCGTAGTTTTTTTGATTTGATTGCCGGTGACTTACGCCAAAGCGGTGATTTTTTCGTAAGGTTAAGCAGCGTTCTTGCTGCCTCATCTAACTGCTTTGTGTCATGAAATTTTTACCCGCTTTTCTGTTCTGCGCCGCTACGGCTTTGGCTGTTGGCTGCACCAAAAATGAGGACGCCGCCCCGGCAACCGTAGCCTCGGCCACGGCTCAAAGCACCGGGACCCCGGCTGCGGACGAGGCCGAGCGACTGACGCTCAACCAGGACCTGCGCTCGGTGTACCGCTACACCGTCACCGACATCAACGGGCAGCGGGTTAGCCTGGAGCGTTACCGGGGGCGTAAAATTTTGATTGTCAACACCGCCTCGCAGTGCGGCTACACCCCGCAGTACACCGATTTGCAAACACTCTCGGTGCAGTACGCCAACCGGGTGGTGGTGCTGGGCTTCCCGAGCAACGACTTTGGGGGGCAGGAGCCGGGTTCCGACGGGCAGATTGCGAACTTCTGCTCCGGCGTGTACAACGTCACGTTTCCGCTGTTCCATCGGGTGTCGGTGGCGTGGTCCACGGCCATCCCGCTCTACCGTTTCCTGGGCGACCAAAACCGCAACGGCGTACTCAGCGACCGCCCTACCTGGAACTTTTGCAAGTACCTGATTGATGAGTCGGGCCACGTGGTGCGGTTCTATCCGTCAGCCGTTACGCCGCTGAGCCCAACCTTGTTGGCCGACATTCTGACGCCATCTACCCAGGTTGAGGCGGCGCAGGTGCGGCAGTAGTCCAAAACCATTGGGGCAGCCGTTGGTTGGCTCCCAGGCACTCATCCGCTTACCCATGCTTATGCTTTTGAAACCCCTTTTGCTGGCTGCCGCCGTAGCGGCCGTGGCCTGCTCCCCATCCACCGCCACCACACCTCCAACCATGACCGAAACCACCGCGCCCGCTGCCTCCGTGTACGATTTCACCCTCAAAACCATTGATGGGAAAGACGTGAAGCTGAGCCAGTACAAAGGCAAAAAGTTACTCATCGTGAACACCGCCTCCGAGTGCGGCTACACCCCGCAGTACAAGGAGCTGGAGCAGCTCTACAAAGCGCACGGCGACAAAGTGGTGGTGCTGGGCTTCCCGGCCAACAACTTTGGTGGGCAGGAACCCGGCACCGAAAAGCAAATTGCCACTTTCTGCGAGAAAAACTACGGCGTCACGTTCCCGCTTTTCAGCAAAGTATCCGTAGTGGGCGCCGATGCCGCGCCGCTCTACCAGTACCTGGCCACCGCCACCGGCGAAAAGCCCAGCTGGAATTTCTGCAAGTACCTGGTCGATGAAAACGGTAAGGTGCTGA
>JANXUO010000568.1 GCA_025356245.1 Hymenobacter sp. | reverse complement strand
GCCCCCTCCCCACCGGGGAGGGGGCTAGGGGGTGGGGTTACGCAAGGCCGATTACTTGTGCGCGACTACTTAAAGGTGGGGCATTGGGTGTGGTGTCCTCAGGAAAAAACCCCAAAGGGGTTTCATAGCACAGCCGGGGTTGGCGACTAGCGGGAGCCTACCCCCGGAACGCCACCGCCCACGCGGGCCGAACCCCAACGGGGTTCCACAGCTTTCGGCTTACGGCCTGGCCCCGCGCTAGGACACGGCCAGGGCCGCCGCCTCGGCCTGCAAGCCGGCCAGGCGGGCCCGCAGCAGCGCGGCGCGGGTGGCCTCGGCGGCGGGGCGGGGGCGGGCGCGGCGGGCCAGCCAGCCCTGCCGCCATCCTTCGCGGGCGGCGGCTTCGGCCGGGGTGCTGCCGGGAATGGGCGGCGGGGCTTCGGCCAGCAGGGCGGGCAGGGCGGCGGCCCAGCGGGCGGCGGCCGTGGCGGCGGCTTCGAGCTTAGCCAGCTCGGCGGCCAGGCGGGTGGCCTGGGCCAGGCACTGCCGGCGGCGGAAGTCCAGCGCGGCGGCATCGGGCGCTTCGGAGAGGGCGGCGGGCGGGGCGGCCACTGGGGCGGGTGGGGCCATTGGGGCCAGGGTTTCGGCGGAGCCGGGGGCCGCAGGGGGCGGGGGCAGGTGGCGGGCCAGGGGCAGCAGGGCCGTAACCAGGGGCACGCCCAGGCGGCCGGGGCCGGCTTCGAGGGCCTGGAGCCGGGTTTGGCTGCTGCCCAGGTACAGGGCCAGCTCGGCCTGGGTGAGGCCGAACCACTGCCGCACCTGGGCCAGCAGCGAGGTGGAGGAGGCCGAACGACGGGGCATAACGGGACGGGTTTATTTTCAGCAAATGTAACAATAAACCCGTCTTGTCCGGTCGATGGGCGGGTTTATTTTTTGGTTTATTTGAAATAAACCCAATCCCGACCTCAAAAATTGAGGCTGAGCCTCAAAGTGCTTGCGCGGCGGTGGGAGGGGGGGGAGCTTTGCGTCATTCAATTCCCCACGGCTGGCGGGTAGCCCGGCTTTTCTCCTTTTTTTACCCCATTATGATGAAAAATCGTTTATTCATCGCCCCGATGGGTCGGTTGCAACCGGGCCGTTGGCTCGTGTTCGCGCTGGCTGGCATCTGGCTGTTGTTGGCCAGCGGGCAAACTGCCTTCGGGCAGGCCCCCACCCTCGCCAGCCTGAACCCCGGCAGCGGCCCGGTGGGCACCAGCGTGACCATCACCGGCACCAACTTCACGGCCGGCAGCACGGTGAGCTTTAACAGCACACCGGCCAGCAGCGTTACCTTCAACTCGACCACCAGCCTGACGGCGGTGGTGCCCACCGGCGCCACCAGCGGCGGCGTGGACGTGACCACGGCCGGCGGCACCGCCAGCGGCGTGAGCTTCACCGTGACCATGGTCCCGACCGTGACGACGGCCGCCGCGACCAGCATCACGGCCACCAGCGCCCGGCTGGGCGGCGACGTGACCGACCTCGGCAGCAGCGGCATCACCGAGCGCGGCGTGGTGTACGTGGCCGGCAACGGCACCCCCACCACGGCCGACACTAAAATAACGGGTCCGGCCTCCTCCGGCATCGGTGCCTTCACGGTGAGCGCCACCGGCCTGACGGCCAGCACGCTTTACACCGTGCGGGCCTACGCCATCAACAACGTGGGCACCGGCTACGGCAGCAGCCAGACGTTCACCACGTCGGCCACCGCGGCCCAGAACCTGACCATCAGCACCGGCACGGCCGCCGCGCCCATCGCCATTGCGGCCGGCACCTACAACGACATCACCGTGACCAGCACGGGCTTTGCCCGCCTCACCGGGGCGGTGGTGCTCAACAGCGTATTCACCGTGGACGGCAGCCTCGACACCAACTGCCAGTCCCTGACCGGCCCCGGCGAATTCACGCTCAACGCCGGGGCCACGCTCTACGTGTGCGACCCCGACGGCATCAACACCGGCTTCAATGGCAACGTGGCCCTGGGCGCGGTGCAGGTGCGCGGCCTCCACAATTTCTTCTCCGGCAGCAACCTCATCTACAACGGCACCACGCCGCAAATCACCGGCGGCGACCTCCCCAATTCGGTGCGGAACCTGACCACCACCAACCCCACCGACCTGACCCTGACGCACACGGTGTTCGTAACCGAACGGGTGGACGTTGCCGCCGCCGGCAACCTGGTGCTGAACGGCAATGGGCTGATTTTGACGAGCGACGCCACGGGCACGGCCCTGGTGGCCAACCGCAGCACGGGCATCGTGGTGGGCAACACCGCCCGCGTGGCGCGCCTTTTCGACGGCAGCCGCAACCCCGGCCTGGGCTACCGCCACTACGCCGCCCCGGTGAGCGGGCGCACCGTGGCCAACGGCATCGGCCAGCCGCGCGGCTTCCAGCCCCAGCTCACCACGTCCTACAACACCTCGGCCACGCCGGGCACCACCACGCCCTACCCCACCATGTTCGGCTACGACCAAAGCCGCATGGCCACGGCCAACAACCTGGTGGGCTTCAACAAAGGCTGGGTAGTGCCCAACGGCACCGACCCGCTGCTGCCCGGCGTGGGCTACACCATCAACGCAACACCGCGCACCTTCAGCCCCAACCCCCAGGGCACGCTCAACACCGGCAACTACGCCCGCACCCTGGCCCGCGCCACCGGCAGCGTAGGCGGCGAGGGCCTGCACCTGGTGGGCAACCCCTACCCGGCCCCGATTGACTGGAGCCTGGTAACGGCCGCCGACCGGCCGGGCGTGGACGCGGCGTTCTACGTCTTCGAAAGCACGGGCCAGTACACCGGCAACTACCGCTCGGCGGTGAACGGCGTGGGCAGCAGCAGCTTTATCGGCAGCAGCCAG
>JANXUO010000535.1 GCA_025356245.1 Hymenobacter sp. | reverse complement strand
TTGCAAATGCTGCTGGCCGTGCTGGAAAAACGCGCCGGCCTGCGCCTGGGCCAGCACGACGTGTTCCTCAACATTGCCGGCGGCCTGCGCCTCGACGACCCGGCCCTGGATTTGGCGGTGTGCGCGGCTGTTGTCTCTTCGGAATGATTTGCCCGTAGGGGGCGACGTGTGCCTGGCCGCCGAGGTGGGCCTGAGCGGCGAAGTGCGGGCCGTAAGCCGCATCGACCAGCGCTTGGCCGAAGCCGAAAAGCTCGGTTTCCGTGAGATGTACGTGTCGCACTTCAACGGCAAAGGGCTGGATATGGCCCGCTTCGGCCTGCGGGTGCAGCCCGTGGCCCGGCTCGACGAAATGTTGAGCGGCCTGTTTGGCTGACGCGGTTCTGCTCATTGCGGTAAAGAACGCTTGAACGCCAACCCGGCCTGGCCTGGCCAGACCACTAAAACCGGGGGGCGGGCTGTCTCGTTAATAAAATCGGAGACGCTGGCAAGTAGGATTTATTAAATCAAAATGCCTTATCTTCGGGCTGTAGGTAGGCTTTTCCCGCGAATACCCGGCCGAAGCAAAAATGAAACAAGTATTTGTTTTATTTGTACCTAACACAGGGCTTTTGTTGCTACTTTCTCCGCTATGATATTCTTTTCTACTCTTAACTGGCGGCAGTGGGCGGTGGCAGCCCTGTGCGCTACCCCGCTGCTGGGGCAGGCGCAGGGCCGGGGCCGCCAGGTGCCCCGCCCAATTGCCGAAGCCGTTACGTCCGAATCGGTGGCCAAGGCCACCTCGGGTGGGGGCACGGCGGTGCTAACAGGCCGCGTTAATAACCCCACCACCGACTCAATTGCCGTATCGCTGCGCGAAAACCCCCTCGACCCCAAGGAGCGCGTGATTCACACCGGGCTCTCTGACCGGGGCGAGTTTAAGCTGGTGGTGCCCTTGAGCGCCGCCACCAAGGCCGACCTGGTGTACGGCGATGACGTGGCCCCGCTGTTTCTGGACGCGGGCACCGACCTTGACGTGCGTTTCAAGGGCGAAGACATGGCCGGCACCCTCAAGTTCAAAGCCAACGACGTGCCCACGGGCTTCAAGGCCAAGTTCTCGAACGGCAGCATCCTGACCGATGAACAACGCCACCGCCAGCAGGCTGCCAACGCCAACAACTACTTGGTAGAAGCTGATGCCGAATTTGTGGAAAATGATGGTTTTCAGGTATTACCCGACAACGTTCAGCTTTACGAAGCACCGTTTTTGTCGTTTATTGAGTACCGCATCAAGCACCAGCAAGACTTTCTGGACGACCGCAGCGCCAAGCAGTCGTTTACGCCCGAATTTGTGAACTACGCCCGGGCCGAAGTAACCTACGCCAACGCCAACGACCGCCTGACCTTTCAGGACTTGCGCGAGCAGGTCGTGAACACCGAGGGCCGCCTGAAGATGTCGGACACGTACTACGACTTCCTCAAAAACCCAGCCCTGGTAAACGACCCGTCGGCGGAGCAGAGCGAGATGTACCACGAGTTTTTGATTAACTACGTGCATTTTATGGTGGCCCAGGCCAAGCACATGCGCACCGATGCTGACTTTTATCCGGCCTCCTACGCCCTGGCTACCAAGGAGCTAAGTGGCAACACCCGCAATATTATCCTGGGCCGTATTCTGCAAGAGTCGTTTCGGTTTGGGCACGTGCGGCAGTCGGCCGCCATGCTGGCCAACTTCAAATCGCTGGACCCCAAAAACAAGTACTACCCTACCCTTAAAGCCGATTTCGACGCGCACAAAAGCTTCGCCATCGGTGCGCCGGCCCCCGACTTCAAGCTCGTGACGGCCACCGGCGACAGCGTACACCTGCACGATTTTGTGGGCAAGCTGGTGTACCTCAACTTCTGGAAAAGCACCAACGGCCTGTGCCTGCGCGACTTATCATATGCCCAGGATTTGATTCGCAAATTTGAGGGTAAGAACATCGTCTTCATCAACATTGCCCTTGATGAGAACGAACAGGCTTGGCGGCAGCTCGTGACGGTGAAGCGGATGCCGGGCGTGCAGGTGCGGGCCGCCAGCGGCGGCTTGCGTTCGGCCCTGGCTCAC
>JANXUO010000497.1 GCA_025356245.1 Hymenobacter sp. | reverse complement strand
CCAGCACGGCCCCCAGTGCCGCCTGCCCGTTAGTGACGATGGCGCGGTGGATGCTGTTGTTGTCGAAGGTGGTGCGCAGGTAGGTGGTGGGCGCACTCACAGGCAGCGACGAATTGGTGCAGTCGGTGGCCGTACGCGGGTGCGTGGTGCCCGACTGCGCTGACACCACTCGCACGGCAAACACGTTGAAATACTGCCGGTACTGCGTGAACGGTGCCTGCTGAAACAACGACGAGACGGCCCGGTTCACGTCGGCCAGGTAGGTATTCATCTCGTTGGCCTGGTAGCCGTCGCCTACAAACACCAGGTTGATGCGGTTGGTGAGCGGACCGTTTTTTATCAGCGTATCCACCGGGAAGGTTTGGGCCTGGGCGGTGCCGGCCAGCAGCAGCAACAGGCCGCCGACTACTTGGGTAAAGCGCTTCTTCATAGGTATCAGAGGGTAAGGGGGAAAGATACGGCAATCGGAGCGTCCAGCCCCGCGCCCTGCTCGGCCACGCGCACGCTGCGGGCCTGGGGCTGCCGGGCCAGGCGCACAAAAAACTCGGCTTCGGGCAGCGCCACCAGCTGGCGTTGCAGGCGGTTGGGGTCGGTGGCGGTGGGGGCTTCGGCGTCGCGCAGCAGCGGGTGCGGCACTTTGAGGGGCGTTCCGCAGGCCCGGCCCTGGCCGTCGAGCTGGGTGAGGAGCAGGTAGGTGGGCCCCACTTCCTCCTGCAAGGCGGCGGCGGGCACCTGGCCGGGCACTGCCTGGGCCTGAATCAGCTCGATGCGCCGCGCACCCTGGGCCGGGGCCACCATCCGGAACGACAAAAACAGGAGCTGCGGGGCTAGGCTAGGGGCTGCTGCCGGCGTAGTGGCCGCCGGTGGTTGGTACTGGTACGGCGCGTGGGCACAGGCGGCGGCCCCGCCGAGCAGCGTGCTGGCCCAAATCAAACCGCGCAATCGGTTGGGTGTCATTTGCCAAAGGTAAGCGGCAGCTTCACTTTTAGCTGCTTTGCCTCAAAACTTGCCAGTGGGCGGGCAATAGTAGGCCAGCTGGGCCAAAAACCACTGCTGTTCAAAACGAAAGAAGTCCCGCCAACCTGGCGGGACTTCTTTCGTTTTGAACAACTTAACCGGCGCTGGGTGGCCACTGGCTGCGGGCCAGCGGCCATGAGTACACGGGTTACTCTACTACCACGCGCTTGGTGACCTGGGCCGTGCCCGTGGCAATGCGCAGGGTGTACACGCCGGGGGCCATGCCAGATACATCGAACTGACCGGCGGCTCCGGCGGCGTTGAGCGTGAGGGTGCGCTCGCGCACCTGCTGGCCCAGCTGGTTGAACACCGTCACCTTGGCGGTGCTGCCCAACTCAGCGGGCAGCAGCAGCGTGAAGCTGCTGTGGGCCGGGTTGGGGAAAAGCTGCACCTGCTCGGCCAGGTTGGCGGCCGTGGCGGTGAGCGGGCCAGCCAGCCCGAAGTACAGGCTGAAGCGGCCCGGCAGCGCCGTAGCCCCGGCCCGGAACGTGTAGCTGGCCTGCTGACGCAGGTTGATGCGGCTGCCGGTGAGGTTGTCGAGCAAAAGCACCTGCGTGGCCGAGCCAAAGTTTACCAGGCTGGCGGCCGTGAAGGTATAAGTGCCCACGGCGGGCACCTGCACGTTGAGCGGCACGGTGGTGGCGCCGGTCAGCGGGGCAAGGCCGTTTATCGACAGCTCTTCGTTGCGGGCAATGCTGCCCACGCTCAGGCCCGAAGTGTTGGGCAGCTTGTAGGCATCAAATGCGCCGTCGAAGGCCGCGGTAGCGCCCTGCTCGAAGTATACGTAGGCATCGTCGGTGAGGGGCGCAGCGGTGCCTTGCAGCTGCAGCTGCACCAGCGGGCGGCTATCGGCCGCGCCTCGGTTGAAGCTAGGGGTGGCAGCGAAGCTCGTAACGCGGGCCGCGTTGTTGAGTCCGAAGCTGCCGGTGCTCTGGCCGGCACTTACACGGGTGAAGAACCCTTGCATGGCCGAAACCAGCGGGTTGCCCACGCGGTTCACGTAGCTGCGATAGCCGCCCGTGTACTGGCCGGTGCTCTGGAAAGTGTAGATGGCGTCGTCCACGTTGGTGCGGCTCACGCCGGCGTTCTGGCTGAAGTCGAGCGGGCTGGGGTAGGGGTTGCCCAGCAGCTGCCAGCCGCTTTGGGCCTGGGCCCCACGGGCCAGGTTGCTGCGGCTTTGCGGGCCGGTGTTGAAGGTGCCGCGCACATCGGCCACGGCGCCGGCCCCAATGTTCACGGCGTAGCCGGTAAGAATGTCCATGAGGTCGCTGGCCTGGGGCACCACGAAGCCCTGGTCAAAAGCCGAAAGCGAGTTGGCCGGGAGCGTCACGCGGCCCTGGTCGTAGGCAAACACGTTGGGGAAGGGCACCACGCTGTTGTTTACCGGCGCCGTGTTGTAGGCTTGGTTGTAGAAGGGCGTAAAGCCGGGTGTCGTCGTTAGGTCGCTGAGCGTCGTGCTGGCCACCGGCGAGCTGTAGTGGCGGTAGCCCAACCCGCCGTTGAAGGCCGGGTCGATGGCGCGCTGCATCACGGCGGGGCCGTTCACCCGGCCGTTGGTGTTCACCACCAGCGCCGTGCCCTGGGTGGGCGTCGAGCGCAGGGTAAGCACGTTGGCGTTGCTGGTGTTGAGGTCGCCGTTGGTGAGGGCCACCGTCTGGGCCACGGTCACGCCGCCGTTGTTGAGGGTCACGCCCGCCGCGTTGTTCACGGTGAGGCTGCGCACCTGGCTGGGCAGGCCCGCGCCGGTGGTTTGGGCCTCGCCGCCGATGAAGACGTAGTTGGCATCGGTCGAGAACGTACGCGGGCCTGCCACCTGGATAGCGCCGCTGGCCCCCATGCTGGCAATGCCGTCGGGGTTGCACACGCGCAGCGTGGCGCCGGGTTGCAGCACAAAGTTGCCCGCGCCGGTCACGGCCTGGCAGTTGGTAGCCAGCACACCTTGGGTGCTGAGGGTGCCGCCCGTTTGCACGGTCAGCGTCCCGGTCACGCGGATGGGACCGTTGAAGGCCGCCACGCCGGTGCTGGTGATGGTGATGTCGTGGTAGGTGCCGGCATCCACGCCGGTAGCGGTGCTCACCATCAGGTCCGGGATGGTGAGGGTATTGGTCGGGCCGCTGGCCGACCCCGTGCCGCTCCAGGGCGTCTGCACGTAAGGGAAGCCGCTGCGGATGGTGGTGTCGTTGCGCTCCACCCCGGAAGTGAAGGCCAGCACGCCGCCCAACTCGGCCGTCACCGGCGAAGGGCTGCCCGGTGTGTAATCGTCGTACCACAGGCCAATGGCGGCCAGCACAACGCCCCCGGCGGCTTTCAGCTCAATCTGGTCCACGGCATCCTCTAGGCGGCGGCCATTGGGGAAACCGTCCATGTTGGGGATGTTCTGCAGGGTGGTAGTGGTGTTGAAGCGCGGGTCGGTGAGGCCAAGCACGGCGGCGGCGAGCAGGCCCTGGTTGCTGAAGTCGGCCGAGTTGCGCGGCGTAGCAGGCACGGCCATGTTCAGGCGCAACATATCGCCGCCGTGGGGTCCGCCCTGGGTGAGGAGCAGGAAGTTGTTGACGAAGGGCTTGCCGGCGGCAAGCGGGTTGCCGTTTTTGCCGGTGGCGAGCTGGTAGGGAATGGCGTTGGGCACGCCGGTGTGGAAGATGGGCTTGATGTCCACCGAGCGGGGCTTGCCCGGCACCAACAGATATTCGCCGTAGCCACCCTGGGCAATGGGCGCGAAGGCGTTGCCCGCGTTTGCCCCCGGTGCGTTGCTAAACAAGCCGCTCAAGCCCGCGGCCTGGTTGCGGAAGTCGAAGCCGTTGGCCGGCAGGCCGGGCTGGCCGGCCAGCGACTTGGTTTGGATGCGCAGGGCACCCAGTGCCGGTACGGCCTCGCCGTAGTAAGTGGCGGCCACCGTTTTGGGGGCTTGTGGCGCCACCGGCGCGTTGTCGGCCATGTACAAGTCCACTTCCGGGTTCGAGAGGTAGTCTTCGGTTACGGCAGCCTCGGCGTAGGGCGAGGCGGCGTTCCAGGCATCCTTGGCACCGATGGGGTTAATTACCTCGTTGGTGAGCGGCATGCCCAGGCGCGATACCTGCACCCAAGCCCCGCTTTGGCCCTCGCCAGCGCCGGTGCTGAAGGTACGCAGCTGCTGGCGGCTGGCCGAAGCCCACACCCCAATCACGTAGTTCGGGTCGAGGATGCTGGCGGCCAACGATACGGGCTGGTTGGTTTTCTGCAAGGTCGTAATCGGAATGCTCAGGGCAATCGAGTGGCAGTTCTTGCGCGAAAGGCCGTCGGTAGCCCTGGTTGGCCGCAGGCCCGCCAAGTCGAATATGGCCCCCAGGTCGGCAAAGAAGGGGTCGTCGGCCGGGCCGCAGAACACCTGCTCGCCGCCGCCGCCGGTGGCCGGCGCAATGGCCGACGTCCGCAACGACTCGTAAGGGGCGGCTCCCAGGTTCAGGCCCGCCCCGCCGTTAATCGAGCGCGGCCCGATGTTGTTAGGCGGCACCACGCCGCTGGCCACGATGGTCGAAAAAGCCCCGCCGTTCACGCTTTTCTCGCAGACGTAGGTAGTTTTCAGGTTCTGGGCACCCAGCCGGATGTTGAAAAACGTGCTGGGGTCCTGGTTCGTCCGCGAAAAGGTAAAGCGGTAGGTAATGTCGTCGTCGTTGGTAGAGCCGTCGTTTTTGACGTGCACTTCGTAACGCACCCCTTCCCCGAAGGTAGAGTAGTTGGGGCCGCCGTGGGGCAGCTCAAACGGAATGTAGTTGGCAATGATGACCACGCGGGTGCCATCGTTGGGGTCGCGGAAGGCGTAGAGGTCGGTGTTGTCGGCCACTGGGTCGTCGGCAATCATCGGGGCTTCGCGGTGCGAGGAGGCTTCCAGCGGCACGGTGGTGGCGTTGTGCCACATCGAGAGGCCAACGGCGGCGGCGGCCAGGGTCGGCAGCGCCAAATAGGTGCGGAGTAGTTTAGCTGTCATGTTCTTCGGACGAATCAAGAATGAGGAGGGCATTAGCGGCGGGTGGCAAAGCCCTGCCAGGGCGTCTGCACGTAAGGAAACGCGGCCCGCGAGCTGGTGTCGTTGCGCTCCACGCCGGTGGCGAAGCTCAGCACGTTGCGTAGGCGCGGCGTCACCGGCGAGGGGCTGCTGGTGGTGTAGTCGTCGTACCACAGGCCAATGGCCGCCAGGGCCGCGCCGCTCACGGCTTGCAGCTCAATCTTGGTCACGTCGTCCTCCAGGCGGCGGCCGTTGGGGAAGCCGTCCATGTTGGGGATGTTTTGCAGGGCGGTTGAGGCATTGAAGCGCGGGTCGGTGAGGCCAAGCACGGCGGCGGCGAGCAGGCCCTGGTTGCTGAAGTCGGCCGAGTTGCGG
>JANXUO010000481.1 GCA_025356245.1 Hymenobacter sp. | reverse complement strand
TTTTTGGTGTTGGGTTTTTGATTTTGAACGTCTTCTTTAAAATAATTTGGTATGCATCAGCCGATGGAGGAGTTGCAGGTCTTTGCGCGGTTTGAGGAGGTGTCCGAAAAAGTGTGGGACATTGTGCAAGAATGGCGGATGCTGGCGCAGGATACGATTGGCAAGCAAGTGGTTCGCTCGGCGGATAGCATTGGGGCAAATTTGGTTGAGGGCGATGGACGATTTGGAAAAGCCGACGCGCTGCACTTCTTCATCATAGCCCGTGGCTCGGCCCGCGAAACCACCCTTTGGATTAAGCGAGCGCAAAAGCGCAAGCTCATCACCACCCAAGAAACCACCGACCTGCTACGCCTCCTAACCGAAGGCACTCAAATGCTCAATAACCTCATAACCTACCGCCGCAACGCCTCATTAGCGCCCCCAGCACCCATTACAAAATCTTAAAAACCGAACACCAAAAACCGAACACCAAATACCAAATACCAAATACCGAACACCCAACACCCAACACCCAACAAAAACTATGCGCCTATTCCTCCTATCCCTCCTATCCCTGGGTTCCCTCTCCGCCCAAACCTTGCCCCCCGACCTCATTCACGCGGGCTACAACTGGGACGCGCAGCGGCGGCAGCGCCTGCCGGTGTCGGCGGCCGATGCCGAGCTGCCGGCCGTCATTCTCAAAGAGTTTACGGGGCTGGAGTACTACTACGACACGCGGGCGAAGCAAATGCGGCTCTTCGCCACCGAGCACCGCATTGTGCGCGTCAACACGTCGGAAGGCATCGAGGAATTTAACAAGATAGTGGTGCCGGTGCTGGCCAGCGGCGCGGCCGTGGAGGTGAAGGCCCGCACCATCAGCCCGCGCGGCGAGGTGCGCGAGGTGAAGGCCGCCGACATGAAGGAGCTCAAGGGCGACGATAGCCAGCGCGGCTACCGCGTCTTGGCCGTGGAGGGCGTGGAGAAGGGCTCCGAGGTGGAGTATTTCTACACCCGCGAGCGGCCGTTCGAGCACTTCGGCAGCGAGGTGATGCAGGGCAGCACCCCGGCCCACAACGTCACGTTCGAGCTGATTTCGCCCGCCCTGCTCACCTTTGAGGCCCGCACCTACCACGGGCCGGCGGCCGTGGCCGACACCACCCTGCCCGGCCACCACGCCCTGCGCCTCACCCTGGCCGACGTGCCCGCCCTGCGCCCCGAGCCCTTTGCCATGCCCAACGCCCAGCGCACCCGCGTGGAGTACAAGCTGGCCTATTTTCAGAGCAAGGGCCGGGTGCGGCAGTACACCTGGGCCGACGCCAGTCGCTACGTGTTCGGCAACCTGACCACGCTGAGCAAGGACGAAACCAAGGCCCTGGCCAAGGTGATGGCCGCCGCCAAGGTGCCGGCCGGCGGCCCGGTGGCGGCCCGCATTGCGGCGGCCGAAAACTACGTCAAGCTCACCTACAACCTCGAGCCGGGCGGCCCCGCCGACCTGGCCCGCATCGTGGCTACTGGCAATGCCTCGGAGGGCGGCCTGACGCACCTGCTGGTGGCCCTGTACCGGGCGCTGGGCATCGAGCCCGAAATTGTGGTGACCACCAGCCGCGCCTCCGTGCCCTTCGACGGCACGTTCGACACCTGGAACTACCTCGACCACTTTGCCCTGTTTTTTCCGGCCACTGGTCAGTACCTGGCCCCCGGCCGCCCCGACTGCCGCCTGGGCCTCATCCCCGACGATTGGATGGGCCACGACGGCCTCTTCATCCGCAGCGTGAAGCTGGGCAGCACCGAGTCGGCCGTGGGCACGGTGCGGGCCATTGCGCCGCTGCCCGCCGAGGCCAGCCCCCACAACCTCGACGTGCGCGTGAGCTTTGCGCCCGACCTGAGCGCCAGCACCATTCACCTCAAGCAGAGCCTGGGCGGCTACCCGGCGCTGGCCGTGCAGCCGTTCTGGTCGCAAATTCCGGCTGAGAAGCGCACCGAGCTGGCCCAGGAGCTGCAAAAGTCGGTGGTGGCCGACGCCACCGATTTTCAGCACCTCGAAATTCACAACGGCGAGCGCGGCCTCAACGCCCTCGAAAAGCCGTTTGAGATTGAGTGCGACCTGCAATCGGCGGGCTTGCTCGACAAGGCCGGGCCGCGCTACCTCTTCAAAATCGGCACCCTCATCGGGCCGCAGGCCGAGCTGTACCAGCAGGAAGTGCGGCAGTTCGAGGTCGAAAACGACAACAACCACAGCTACCAGCGCGTCATCCGCTTCGCCGTGCCCGCCGGCTACGCCGTCCGTAACCTGGCCGACCTCAACAGCGACGTAAAAACCGGCCCCGACCCCGCCAAGCCGGTCTTCGACTTCCACTCGGCCTACGCCCAGGCCGGGGCCGACGTGACCGTCACCATCACCGAAAACTACCGCGAGCTGCGCTGGCCCAAGGCCGATTTTGAAGGCTACCGCAAGGTGGTGAACGCCGCCGCCAACTTCAACAAAGTGGTGCTGGTGCTGGAGAAAAAGTAAAGGCGGGGAGTGGTCGGGCGAATTCCCCGAAGGGGTTCGTCCGGCCACTCGCGTTGAACGATTTGCACAAGGCCAACCTACTACGAGAAGCCCCCAAGGCAGCCTACGCGGGGCGAAACGGCGTTTCGCAGCACACCCATTTCATCCCACCTTCCCATGACTCCCTCCGCCGAAGCCTTCCGCCAACAAGTGCTGAGCCCGGCCAAGCTGCGGCTGTTCATGCTGCGAAAGCTGCCGATGGCCTGGCTGGCCGGGCTGCGCCTCACGCAGCTCAGCGCCAGCAGCGCCACCGTGACGGTGCCGTTCAAGTACCTCACCCAAAACCCGTTTCGGAGCATCTACTTTGCCTGCCTGGCCATGGCCGCCGAGCTGGCGAGCGGCATCCAGGCCATGCTGCACACCCAGGGCGGCGGCCCGGTATCGATGCTGGTGGTGGGGCTGGAGGCCGAGTTCAGCAAAAAAGCCGTGGGCCTGATTTCCTTCGTGTGCGAGGACGGGGCCACCATTGCCCAGGCCGTGGCCGAGAGCCGCGCCACCGGCGAAGGCCGCACCGTAGTAGCCATCTCCACGGGCACCGACGCGGCGGGCGATGTAGTGGCCGTGTTCCGCGTTCGGTGGTCGTTTCGGGCGAAGGGGGTAGCAGGTAGCGCCAAGCCTTAGCCTAGCGCGTGATGAC
>JANXUO010000477.1 GCA_025356245.1 Hymenobacter sp. | reverse complement strand
CGAGAACCGGCCGCCGCCGAGGTCGGCCTGCACCTGGTAGCGGTAGGTGGTGCCGCACACCACGGCGCGGTCGGGGTAGGTGGTGGTGCCGGCGGGCAGGGTAGCCAGCAGGGTGCCGTTGCGCAGCAGCGTCAGGGCCTGCGGCGGGCCGCCGTACGCCAGGGTTAGCTCGTTGCGGCCGGGCAGGGCCTGGCCGCTAAGGCCGATGGTGCAGATTTCGGCCGACACCAGCGAGTCGGTGTGGCAGAGGTCGGAGCGGCGCAGGGCGTAGCAGCCGGGCTGGGCCAGGGGCAGGGGGAAGCTGGTGGCCCCCGGCGCCACGTTGGCCACCGGGGTGTAGCCGCCGGGCACAGCCCGCACCAGCGTGTAGCGGTAGTACAGCGGCAGGTTGCCGGCCGGGAAAGTGAAGGTAGCCGGGCCGGGTAGCGCCCCATCCACTACCATGCTGGTGATGGCGGGCGTAGGTCGGGACGCAATGGCCGGAATGGGCGCACTCGTCGAAAGCTCGCACAGGCTGCCGGTGGGGCGGCCCGAGACGGTGAGCGTAGCCGTGCCCGCCGGCAGGGCCAGCACCGTGTCGCGGGCTACCACGTGGCGACGCCCGGCGGCCGTACTCACGAAAAATGTGGTGTTCGCCGGGCCGCTAATCAGCAGGCGCACGTTGCCCGCCGGGCAGGGCAGCACGGCAAACGTGGGCGCCGCCAGCACCGCCACCGGAAACGTGCGCTGATAGAGTGTGCCGTTGGCCAGCAAGCCGGCGGCCTCGGTTACCACTACATTCGTGGCCGTGGCCTGCACCGGCGGGGTCCTGTACACCGCTTCATCGTTCGTGGCGAAGGGTCCAACCACGCAATTTGCCGCCAGTGGGTCGGCCGTATATAGGTACCGGGTGCCTACTGGCAGGTTGCGGGCCGCGCAATGCTCAAAGCGATAGACAGCCCCCGGACAAAAGATGCTCACTTCCTGTCCGTCGTTGGGGGAGCCAGGAGCCACCAGCCGGGCGCGAAATGGCACCGCGCACCCCGCCGTAACCGGAAACGAGGAGATAGTACACTGCGCCCCGGCCAGCCGGGCGGCTAGGGTGAGGAAAAAAAATAGCGGAGCAAATAGTCTCATCAGGTACAAAATAGCGCGCGGTCTCCTGTTTCAACCGAAAACGAAGGTATTTAGAAAGCCTGCACTTGGGGTCAGGACGTAGAGACACAATATTTTGTGTCTCTCGTTGAACGACTTGCGCCAATGCCGTTCAAGGATTTCGTTCAACGAGAGACACAAAATATTGTGTCTCTACCCCAACGTGCGACTTCTCAACAGCTTCAACCGCTCAATCCCACGCGTACGAACGCACGAACGCCGCCGCCCGGTGCATGTCGGGGTACAGCACCCGGTCTTTGCCCACAAACGCCACTTGCTCGCGGAAGGCGGCGACTACTTTTTCGAGGGTTTCGGAGCTGCGTTCGGGGCGGCGGAAGGCCAGGGCCTGCACGGCCGTCAGCAGCTCGATGCCCAGCACTTGCTCCACGTTCTCGACCACGCGGCGGGCTTTGGTGGCGGCGTTGGCGCCCATGCTCACGTGGTCTTCCTGGCCGTTGCTGCTCACAATGCTGTCCACCGAAGCCGGGGTGCAAAGCTGCTTGTTCTGGCTCACGATGCCGGCGGCGGTGTACTGCGGAATCATCAGGCCCGAGTTCAGGCCCGGCTCGGCCACGAGGTACGTCGGCAGCCCGCGCTGGCCCGAGATGAGCTGGTAGGTGCGGCGCTCCGAAATGCTGCCCAGCTCGGCCACGGCCAGGGCCAGGTGGTCGAGGGCCAGGGCCAGGGGCTGGCCGTGGAAGTTGCCCCCGCTGACCATCAGGTCTTCGTCGGGAAAGATATTGGGGTTGTCGGTGACGGCGTTGCACTCGGTTTCGACGGTGGCCGCTACGTAGGCCAGGGCATCGCGCGAGGCGCCGTGCACCTGCGGCACGCAGCGGAACGAGTAGGGGTCCTGCACGGCGCGGCGCGGCAGCGTTTGCAACTCCGAGCCGGCCAAGAACTCGCGCAGGCGGGCGGCCACGGCTACTTGCCCGGCGTGGGGCCGGATGCGGTGCAGCGGGGCCTTAAACGGGTCGGCGCAGCCCCCAAACGCCTCCAGCGACAGGGCCGTAACCACGTCGGCGGCCCGGCACAGGCGCTGGGCCCGCAGCACGGCCTCCACGGCGTAGGCCAGCATGAACTGGGTGCCGTTGAGCAGCGCGAGCCCTTCCTTGGCTTGCAGGCGCAGCGGCTCCCAGCTAAAAAGGTTGAGCGCGTCGGCCGCCGCCAGGCGGTAGCCCTGGTAATTGACTTCGCCCAGGCCCAGCAGCGGCAGGCAGAGGTGGGCCAGCGGGGCGAGGTCGCCGCTGGCACCCAGCGAACCCTGCTCGTACACGACGGGGTACATTTCGCGGTTGTACATGGCCAGCAGGCGCTCGGCGGTGCTTACCTGCACGCCGCTGTGGCCGTAGCTCAGGCTCTGAATCTTGAGCAGCAGCATGAGGCGCACCAGGTTTTGGGGCACCTCGGCCCCGGTGCCGCAGGCGTGGCTCATCACCAAGTTGGTTTGGAGCTGCTCGCGCTCGTGGGGCGCAATGCTCACGTTGTAGAGCGAGCCGAAGCCGGTGTTGATGCCGTAAATCGGGGCGACGGACTCGGCTAGTTTGCGGTGCAGGTAGGCGTGGCAGTGGGCGATGGCCTGCCGGGCGTCGGGGGCCAGCTCGGCGGGTCGGCCGTCGGCGAGGATGTCGGCCAGCGCGGCCAGGGTGAGCGGCTGCGCGGGCGAAATGAGGTGGGGGAGCATCGGGGGTGGGTGGGAGAAACGGATAGCGCGGCGAAGTTACCCCCGCCGCGCTGGTTGCTGTCCCGCGCATGGACAGCGACAGTTCGCCTACGCCGACAAAGCCGCCACCACGTCGCCCAGCGGCATCACCTTTTCCTCGCCGGTTTTCATAATTTTGATTTTGGCCGTGCCCGCCGCCAGCTCCTCCGGCCCCAGCACCAGCACCAGCGGGATGCCCTTGGCGTCGGCGTACTTGAACTGCTTGGCCATTTTGCTGGCGTCGGGGTAGAGTTCGGCGGGGATGTTGGCGGCGCGCAGGGCGGCCAGCAGCGGCAGGGCGGCCCGCCCGGTAGCGGCGTCGAAGTGCGTGAGCAGCACCCGCGTGGGCGTTTCGGCGGTGTCGCGGAAGAGGTCGAGGCTTTCGAGGCAGTCGTAGAGCCTAT
>JANXUO010000462.1 GCA_025356245.1 Hymenobacter sp. | reverse complement strand
TAGAAGCTGAAGTCGCCCCCCGCCAGCACCTTGCCGTCGGGCTGGACCAGCAGGGTTCGCACATCGGCATCGAAGCCCGAACCCGTAACGAAGGTGGCATCGAGCGTGCCGTTGGCGTTGAAGCGCACCAGCCGGTTGGCTGTGGTGCCGTTGTAGGCCGTGAAGTCGCCGCCCACCAGCACCTTGCTGTCGGCCTGCACCGCCACGCTGTTCACCGCCCCCGTGAAACCGGTGCCGATGGCAAAGGAAGCATCGGGGGTGCCGTCCGGGTTGAGGCGTATCAGGCCCCGCTGCGCGGTCCCGTTGTAGGAGGTGAAGCTGCCGCCCACAATCAGTTTGCCATCGGCTTGCAGCGCCAGGCGGGGGCTGACCCCGTTGAAGCCCGAGCCGGTGACGAAGCCGGCATCGGGGCTGCCGTCGGTGTTTAAGCGGATGAGGCGGCGGGCCATTACGCCCCGATAAGCGGAAAAGTCGCCCACCACCAGCACCTTGCCATCGGCCTGCACCACGATGCTTTGCACGGCATTGTCGAAGCCGGTGCCCGTTACGAAACCGGCATCCAGGGTGCCGTTGGCGTTGAGGCGCACCAGCCGGTTCAGGCCAGTGGTGCCGTTGTAAGCCGTGAAATTGCCGCCCACCAGCACCTTGCCATCGGCCTGCACCGCCACGCTGCTCACCGCACCCGTGAAACCAGTGCCGATGCCAAAGGAAGCATCAAGGCTGCCATCGGGCAGCAAGCGCACCAGCCGGTTCTGGCCGTTGGCGCCATTGTAAGTCGTGAAGTTGCCGCCCGCCAATACCCGGCCATCGGCCTGCACGGCCAGCCCGGTCACCTCGCCGCCGAAGCCCGTGCCGGTGCCGAAAGCCGGACTAACCGCCGACCCCGTCAGGCTGCGCGGCTGGCAAACATCCTGCGACCCCAGCGGAGCCAGGCTGGCCACCAGCCCCGCCGGCCGCGGCGCGTAGGTGAAGGTGGGGCTGCTCGTGGTGTTGCCGTTCACCGAGGTGAGCGTGAGCGCCCCCGTGGCCGCATCCACCGGCACCCGCACCGTGAGGCTGGTGGCCAACTGCGCCGTGAACAAGCCCAGCCCGCCCGTGCCGAAGCGCACACCCTGCACCCGGTCCAGGTTGGCACCGGTGATGACGACGAGCGTGCCCGCCGGCCCACTGGCCGGCGCAATGCCGCTGACCGTCGGGTTCAGCACCGTGAAGGTGCCGCCCGTGGCCGTGCCGCCCGCGTTGGTCACCCGCACCAGGCCCGTGGTGGTGCCCGCCGCCACCGTGAAGGTCAGGCTGGTGGGCGAAACAATGGTGAACGGCGCGGCCACGTTATTGACCGACACGCCGGTCACGTCGCCCAGCGTGACGCCGGTGAGGGTGACCAGGGTGCCCGTTTCGCCGCTTGTGGGCGTGAAGGAGTTGATGGTAGGCACCGGGCAGGCAATGACCGTCACCGTGTTGGAGAAGGCCGAGCTGATGCCGTTGAGGCTGGCGTTCACCTGGTAGTCGTAGGGCCGGGTGACGGGGTGCGGGTTGTTGTTGTTGGCTTCGCCCGAATAAATGAAGGAAGCCCCCAGCACCGGCGTGGGCGTGGTGTTCTGGGTGCCGTCGGTGGCGAGGCGCACCAGCCGGTTCTGGTTCGCGTTGCCGTTGTAGCTCGTGAAGCTGCCGCCCACCAGTATCAGGTTGTTGTTTTGAAAGGCCAGGCTGGCCACCGCGCCGTTGGCCCCGGTGCCGGGCACGAAGCCGGCATCGGCCGAGCCGTCGGTGTTCAGGCGAATGACGCGGCCGGCAGCCACGCCTTTGTAGGTCGTGAAGCTGCCGCCCAGCACCGCCTTGCCGTCCGATTGCACGATGATGCTCAGCACCGTGGCATCAAAGCCCGCGCCGGACGTGAAGGTGCCATCGCGGCTGCCATCGGCGTTGAGGCGAATGATGCGGCTGGCGGCCACGCCTTTGTAGGTCGTGAAGCTGCCGCCCACCAGGATTTTACCATCAGCCTGCACCGCAATGCTGGAGACGGTGCCGGCATTGGAGCCGCCCGACCCAAAGCCATTGCCGACGACAAACGTGCCATCCACCGAGCCGCTGGGGTTGAGCCGGACGATGCCGTTGGCCGACGTGCCGTTGAAAAAGGTGAAGGCCCCGCCCACCAGTACTTTGCCGTCGTCCTGCACCGCAATGGTGTACACGGAGTTATTGGCCCCCGTCCCGATGACGAAGCTCGCATCCCGGGTGGCGTCGCTGTTAATCCGCACAATGCCGTTGGTCGTGGGGCCGCCGTTGTACACCGAGAAATCGCCGCCCACCAGCACCTGGGCATTGGCTTGCAAGGCCAGGCAGCGCACCATAGCGTTGAAGCCCGTGCCGGTGTTGAAGCCGTTATCCACCCCGCCGGAGTTGGCCCAGCCATCGCCGTTAAGCTGCACTAGGTTGGTTCGGGCGCTGCCGCTGTAAGAAGTAAACTGGCCGCCCACCAGGATTTTATTGTTGAGCGTCGGCACCACGCAGTTCACGGTGTTGCCGGGGCCGGTGTTGATACCGGTGCCGAGGAATCGGGTGTCCACGCTGCCGTCCACTTTGAGCTGCATCAGTCCGTTGCGCGCCGTGCCGTTGTAGTCCGTGAAATCACCGCCCACGAGTATCTTACCAGTCATCAGGTTGCCGCTCATCAGGTAGGCCGCCACGCTTTTCACCGCGCCGTTGAAGCCGGTGCCGGTGCCGAAGGCCGGGGTAGTGGCCGTGGCCGTGAGGGTGCGCGGCGCGCACCGGTCCAGCGGCCCCACCGGGCTGAGGCTCGCCGCCAGGCCAAAGGGCCGCGGCAGGAAGGTGAAGCTGTTGGTGGTGACGACGGTGTAGCCCGTGGCCGTGGTGAGGGTGAGCGGCCCGCTGGCGGCATCTATCGGCACCCGCACCGTGAGGCTGTACATGTCTTGCCCCGTGAACAGCCCCCGCCCGCCGGTGCCGAAGCGCACCGACTGCACCTGGTTGAGGTAGTTGCCGGTAATCGTCACAAACGACCCCTCGTTGCCGCTGCCCCCGTTGTAGTTAATGGCGCTGAGGTACGGGCAGGCCGTGAGGACGACCGTGTTGGAGGCCGGCGAGGTTTCGCCGTTCAGGCTGGCCACCGCCGAGTAGTTGCCCGCCGTGGTGGTGGTAAGCGGGTTGGTGGTGGTGTTGCCCGGCGAGAAGGTAATCGTGGCGGTGGGCACCGGCGTCGGCGCGCTGTTCGGGCTGAAATCGGGGTTCACCCGCACGAAGTTGTTGTGGCCCGTCGGGTTGCCATTGCTTTGGTTGGTGTACTCGTCGAAGTTGCCGCCAATCAGCAGCTTGCCATCGGGCTGCTCGGCCACGGTGGCTACTTCCGAGAAGCCGTTGGCGGCATCCTCGACGGTGTAGCCGTTGAGGCCGGCCCCCGACCCGTTCGCGTTCAGGCGCACGAGCGTCGACCCGTCGTTCCTCGCCTGCCGACCCACCAGCACGAAGCCGCTGCGCTGCACGGCCACCACCAGCACTTCCGTCCCAATGCTGCCGGCGAAGCCCGGGTCGGCCGCGCCGGTGGGCAGGACGCGCACGATGTTCGGCCGGGGCGAGCCGGTGTAGGTGCTGAAGTTGCCACCGGCCACGATTTTGCCATCGGCCTGCAGCGCCAGGGTGTTCACCACCGCCTGGTTACTGATGAAGCCGTTGGAGTAGCGGTAGAAGCCTCTGCCGTTGAACGAGGCATCGTTGGTGCCATCGGTATTAAAGCGGACGAGGCGGTTGAAGTAGACGGGGTTTTGCACGTCGCCACTGTTTTCGATGACCGCGCCCCCAATCACCACCTTGCCGTCGTCCTGCACCACCACGGCGTTGATGCCCTGAATGCCTGTCTGCTGACCGGCGAACGTGCCGTCGCGGGTGCCGTCGGCGTTGAGGCGCACCACGTTGCCCTGGCCCTGGCCGTTGAAGGTGTCGAACTGGCCGACCACCACCACTTTGCCGTCGGACTGCACCACCACGCCCCGCACATTGTGCGGGCGGCCGAACGAGAAGCCGAAGCCCGAACCCAGCCCGAAGCTGGTATCCAGCGAGCCGTTGGCGTTGAGCCGAACCAGGTTCGGGGCCGCCGTCTGGTTGTAGTAAGCAAACGCGCCGCCCACCAGAATTTTGCCATCGGCCTGCAGCACGATGCTGTTCACGTCGCCGTCGAAGCCCGCGCCAACATTGAAATCCGTGTCCAGGGTGCCGTCCACGTTGATGCGGGTCAGGTTGCGTTGGGTGGTCGTGTGCGTCGAGAACTGCCAGCTCGTGAAGGAGCCACCCAGCAGGATTTTGCCGTCGGGCTGCACCACCACGCACTTCGCCGAGCCACTGAGGCCGCTGCGGGTCATGGCAAAGGCCGGCGTGGCGGCCGCGGCCGTGAGGGTGCGCGCCTGGCACGCATCCATCGGCCCCACCGGGCTAAGGCTGGCGTACAGCCCCCTGGGCCGCACGACGTACGAAAAGCTACCGGCGCTGCTCACCGCAATGCCCGTGAGCGGCGTAAGCCGCAGGCTGCCGCTGGCCGCGTCCACCGGCACCTGCACCGTGAGGCTGGTGGCCGACTGCGCCGTAAACAGCGCCAGCACGCCGCCACCGAAGCGCACCCCCCGCACCGTGTTCAGGTTGGTGCCGGTGATGGTGACGAGCGTGCCGGCCGGGCCACTGCCCGGCGAAAAGCTGCTAACGGTGGGCGCCTGCGCCCAGCCCAGCAACGGAGCCACCAGCAGCAACAGAACGAACGCCCAGCGGACGCAGGCAATCAGCGCAGGGGCCACGGGCAGCAGGCTGGCCGACCGTCGCACCGGAAAGAGGGTGGATAAATGCTTCATCGGACTGGGCTTTACGACCCCGGACGCACGACCCGGAATTCAGAACCGCAAAGCACGGCGGCCCAGCAACGCCGCGCAATGACCAGAATTGGTCATATTTGAGGCGGTGGGCCGGGGCCGTATTTCGAGCGTTTCTTGCGCCAGTGCCGACGAAAGCGGAGGGCCGCCGGGCGCTATTGCTGCGCCTGAGCCCCTGCGCCCAGCAAGCGGGCCATCTGGGCTTGCAGCGTGAGCAGGCTGGCGTGGTCGGCGGCGGCCTGGGTGGCGGCCGTTTCCAGGATAGGAGCGCGGGACTTGAGCGCCTCAATCTGGGCCTGCTGTTCCTTGATGGCCTTGATGAGCACGGGAGTGAGTTGGGCGTAGTTGACGGCCTTGTAGCCTTGCGCGTCGGCATGCACCAGTTCAGAGTAGCGCTGCTCCACTTCCTGGGCAATGCGGCCCACTTGCCCGGCCCCGGTCGTGCCGAACCGTGCCCCGGCAGGGCCGCCGCCCGCCCCCTACGGCACGCCCCTACTGCACCTGGGCGGCGGCACCGGCCGTGCCGGCGTTGGCCCCGCCGCCCGCCCCGCCCGCCCCGCCACTGCCAAAGCTGACGGTGTTGCCGGCGGTGCTGACCGTGGAGTTGAGTCGATAGACGCCGTAGGAGGGGCCGCCCGCGCCGCCACCGCCGGCCGCGCCCGCCCCGCCGGTGCCGCCCGCGCCGCCGTTGCCGCCCCGGCCCACTTCGCTCGTGCAGGTGGCGGCGCCCGTGCCGCCCGCGCCGCCCAGGGTGCCGGGCCCG
>JANXUO010000450.1 GCA_025356245.1 Hymenobacter sp. | reverse complement strand
GTCCGACCACTGAGCGTTGAATGGCTCGCGCGAGGAGATTTCTGGGGCAGCATACGTCCACTCGTCGGACGAAGCCCTTCGGGCGATTCGTCCGACGAGTGCCTGGTTTAGTGAAAAATGCCTTGGCTCAACGCTTGGGCTTGCTGCAAAGCCAGCTGGTTCAGGCCCAGGGTTTCACCGGCGCTTTCGAGGAAAACCACCAGGTTTTCGGTGGCCATGTTGCCGGTTAGCTCGTCGGTGGCCATGGGGCAGCCGCCAATGCCGCCGAGGGCGCCGTCGAAGCGGCGGCAGCCGGCTTGGTAGGCGGCGGCTACTTTCTCGCGCCAGGTGGTGGGGGTGGTGTGCAGGTGCGCCCCAAACTCGATGGCGGGAAAGGCCGGAATAAGCTCGGCAAAGAGCGGGCCGATGGTGGCGGCGGTGCTGGCCCCCACGGTGTCGGACGGGGCCACGATGCGGATGCCCAGGACGGCGAGATGCCGGGTGAAATCGACCACGAGGCCGGGGTTCCAGGGGTCGTGGTAGGGGTTGCCGAAGCCCATACTCAGATAGACCACCAGCGTTTTGCCGTGTTGCTCGCACAGGTTGTGCAGGGCCGCTACGTCGGCCAGGGCCTCGGCGATGGTTTGGTTGGTGTTGCGGCGCTGGAAGGTTTCGGAGACGGAAAGCGGGAAGCCGAGGTAGTCGATTTCGGGAAATTGCAGGGCGGTTTCGGCGCCCCGGCGGTTGGCCACAATGGCCAGGAGCTTGGTTTTGCTGTTGCTCAAATCGAGCCCGGCCAGCACTTCGGGCGTGTCGCGCAGTTGCGGAATGGCCTTTGGCGACACGAACGAGCCGAAATCAAGGGTGTCGAACCCCACGGCCAGCAGGGCTTGCAGGTACGCCGTTTTGGTGGCCGTGGCGATGAAGTCGGGCCAGCCCTGCATGGCGTCGCGTGGGCATTCGATGAGTTTCATCGGCTTTTTGAGGGGTGTCGTGGGTTGGTTTGGACTTCAAAAGTAGTCGATTTGCCGCCGTAGGCCGAAAACCTCGCGTTGTGGCTTACGTTTGCGCCCACAAATGTCCTAATCCGTCCCCAAAATGCCAGACCAACCTTCCTGGGCCGATACGGCCGCCAGCCTTCTCAGCAAGCTTTCGGGCGGCGTCGAGCTGAGCTTCAACTTCGACCAGATGGAGCTGCAAATGCCCAATGCACAAGGCCAGGGCAGCACCTACCGCCTCAACGGCGCCCTGCGCATCCGCACCAGGGGCGAGGCCGTGGCCCCGGCCGCCGCTGCGCCGCAACTGCCACCCGCCAGCCGCCCCGAACCCCTTGGCTAGCGGCCTCGAAATCGACGCCCAGCTGGTGCTGACGTGGAACGGGCACGAGCTGCAAGTGGTGGGTTCCGGCGCGTATCTGATTGTGAACCTGCCCTCGCAGCAGGTGCTCGACCTGCTAACTGCCGGGCCGCCGCGCCCACCCGGCCAACCCAAAGTGCCCCCGCCCCCCAAGCCCAAAGGCCCCGACGCCATGCAGCAAATTCACGACTTGGCCCGCCGCCTGGGCTTGGTGGTGGACCTGCGGGTGGGCGGCAAAACCTACGCCAGCTTCGGCCTGCCCGACCGCAACAGCCCCAAAATCACCCTCTCGGCGGTGCTGGGCAAGATTGGGTCGTTTTTTAGCTGAGGAGCCGCCCTGGCGCAGAACCGGCAACCTGCCCGGCAGCGGTCAAAAAACGATGCAACAAAAGGCCCCGGTTTGCGGGTTATGGCACTACTTGCTTTTTTATGTCCACCGAGCCGAACCGTCCCCGTCGTTTGCCTGCTTCCCCACCGCCCGTTTCGGTCATGAGCCGCTTGCAGCGGCTGCCACCGGCTTTGCTTTTGCTCTACGTCGCGCTGGTGGCCATCACGGTTATGTTTGCCATTCTGGTGGTTTCATACGTGTATAACCAGCTGGGCAGCAGTGCTACCCGAGGCTTGCATCCATTCCCGCGCTACTTTTCGCTAAGTACGCTGGTGCTGCTGGCCAGTTCGTACACTGTGGCGCAAAGCCGCCGCCTCTACCTCACCGACGACGTGGCGGCGCTGGCCCGCGGCCTGGGGGCCACGCTGGTGCTGGCCTGCATTTTTTCGGGCCTGCAAGTGCTGGGCTGGCGCGAGCTGCAGCAGCAAGGCATCTTTTTTACCGGCGCGGCGGGCGGCACCTACGTTTACCTGATTTCGGCCCTGCACGTGGCCCACCTGCTCGGCGGGATGCTGTTTTTGCTGGTGCTGCTGCTCCGCGCCGTGGCCGCCAGCCGCGATGCCGTGCGCGGCCTCGTCTATATCCGCGACCCCTACCAGCTGCGGCAGCTGCGGCTGCTCACCACCTACTGGCATTTCGTTGATGCGCTGTGGGTGTTGCTGTTTGCTGTGTTTTTGGTTTTGTATTGATTGGGTAGCCTTGGCCCGCGCAGGGCAGGCTGGCTTTTATTTATTCGCGGACTGCAACGTCCGCGCTACTTCGTTTTTTATGCCGATTGCATTTGTTACCGGGGCCAGCTCCGGCATTGGGCGGGCCACGGCCGTGGCGCTGGCCCAGGCGGGTTTTGGGTTGGTGGTGTGCGGCCGGCGGCCCGAGCGGCTGGCCGAACTGGCCGCCGAACTGGCCCCCACGCCGGTGCATATTCTGGTGTTCGACGTGCGCGACCGCGCCGCCACCGAGGCCGCCGTAGCCACGCTGCCGCCCGCTTTCCAGGCCATCGATGTGCTGATAAACAACGCTGGCGGTGCCCACGGCCTGGAGCCCATCCAGCACGGCAACCCCGCCGATTGGGATGCCATGCTCGACGCCAACGTGCGCGGCCTGCTGCACGTCACGCACGCGCTGCTGCCGGGCTTCACGGCCCGCAAAGGCGGCTTTATCCTCAATGTGAGCTCCGTGGCCGGGCGCGACGCCTACGCCAACGGCAACGTGTACTGCGCGAGCAAAGCGGCCGTGTCGATGCTCACGCGCACCATGCGCCTCGACCTGCTGCCGCTGCGCATTCGGGTGGCCGAAATAAACCCCGGTGCCGTCGAAACCGAGTTTTCGGAAGTCCGCTTCAAGGGCGACAAAGCCCGGGCCGCCAAGGTCTATGACGGCTTCCAGCCCCTGAGCCCCCAGGACGTAGCCGAGGTCATCGTGTTCATGGTGACGCGCCCGCCCCACGTAAACTTGGCCGACGTCGTGCTGCTGGCCGGCGCGCAAGGTGCCGCCTCCATCATTTACCGGGAGTAAGACTTATTTCCGAAGGCTCAAATGCTGCTAAAGCGCGGCCAGCGTGGTCGCATCCAGCGTGTGGCCGCCCACAAACTGCCGCACCTCCACCACCGCGCCCAGGGCGGCCAGCCGGTGCCGCAGCGCCGCCACTTGCGCTGCCGAAACGTATTCGTCGGCATCGCCCGCCACCAGCGTCACGGGCAGGCTGGCCATTGTTTCCCGCACGGCAGCGTCCTCCAAATCGTCGGGGAAGCCGCCGGCCCACAGCACCAGGCGGGCAGGGCGGCGGGCGTGGCGCACCAGCCAGCGGCTCACCGTCGCCGTGCCCTGCGAAAAGCCTAACACGTTAAGGGTCAATTCAGCGTTGGCTTGCGCCAATAGCGTGTCCGTCAGTTGCGAGAGGTAGTTGCAGTGGTCGTCAATCTCGGCCAGGCGGCCGTCGCGGGTCATCCACGAAGCCCCGACGCGGCCTTCGGTGCCCTGCAAATAGAAGCGCGAAAGCCCTTCAGGGGCCACCACCACCGTGGTGGGGTCGGCGGCGGTGAGGGCGGCAAAATGCCGGATAAAAAACGCCGCCAGCTGCCCGTAGCCGTGGCATACCAGCCACAAGTGCCGGGTGTGCGGCCCAATTTTGGCCGTTTGAAAGTAGCGGGCCGTGCGCGTCACGGGCAGGTGGTGTTCGGTCATCGGGCCGCTGGCAGGTCTTCGGGCTGAAAATTAAACGGCAGCAAATCGGCCACCGACGCGAAGCGCAGGATGGTGCCGTCGCGGCTGGGCAGCAGCAGCGCAATGCGCTGGCCCTGGCGGCTTTCGGCCTCCAGCATTACCTGGCGGCAGGCCCCGCAGGGCAACGCCGGGCCAAACGGGCCCGCGCCGGGCCGGGCCGCCACGGCCATGCCCACAATGGCGGCGTGGCCGGGCCGGGCGGCGCTCAGGCCAAAGAGGGCGGTGCGCTCGGCGCAAAGGCCGCTGGGGTAGGCGGCGTTTTCCTGGTTGCTGCCGCCAAACAGGGTGCCGTCGGCCAGGAGCAGCGCCGCGCCCACCCAAAACCCCGAATACGGCGCGTAGGCGTGGGCCGTGGCCGCCCGGGCGGCGTCCCATACCTGGGCTTCGGCGGGGGTGAGGTCGGCCGCCGAAGCTAATTCGGTGTAGGCGAGGGGCAGGGTGCGTTCTAGTCGGGCCATTGGGGCGGCGAAGGTAGTGTAACGCGGGTTCTCAACGGGTAGCGCGGTTTTTCAACCCGCGCGCATCGACGGCAAAGCAGACAACCGCCCACGTGCGGGCTAAAAACCCGCGCTACCTGGGCGCGGCTGTACTTTTGCCCGATGATTTCCCGCCTCCTGCTTCTGGGCGCCGGCCGTTCGGCCACGTCCCTCATTCACTACCTGCTGCGCCACGCGCCCCTCGAAAACTGGCACCTCACGGTGGCCGATGCCAACCCCGCCCACCTGGCCCCGGTGCTGGCCGCGCACACCCAATATGCTCGGGTGGTGCCCTTTAGTGCCGACGATGCCGCCGGCCTCGACGCCCTGGTGGGGGAGGCCGACCTTGTGATTTCGATGCTGCCCGCCGCTTTGCACCCGCTGGTGGCCCGCGCCTGCCTGCGCCACCGCCGGCACCTGACCACGGCCAGCTACGTGAGCCCCGAAATTGCCGCCCTGCACGACGAAGCCGCCGCCGCCGGCCTCACCTTTTTGATGGAGTGCGGCCTCGACCCAGGCCTCGACCACATGTCGGCCATGCGGGCCATTGCCCACATCCTGGCGCGGG
>JANXUO010000445.1 GCA_025356245.1 Hymenobacter sp. | reverse complement strand
CTCAACCTACGGAAAAAAATGACCGTAAAACCGCGACTCTATGATACAACTGCTACCGCCCTCGACCCTGCTTCGCTACGTGTACAACGAATTGCCGGCTGACGAACAGCTGGAAGTAGAAGAAGCCCTGCGCCACGACCCTGAGCTGGCCGCCACCTGCGCCGACCTACTCTTCGCCCAGCGCACCCTCGACCAACTGCCCCGCGAGCCCAAGCCCGCCGTTTCGGAACGCATCCTGGCGTATTCGCGCAGCTTCCCGGCTAGCCACCCGGCGTAGCCATCGGCCGGACAACTCGCACCAGGCCCAGTGGTTGGGCGAATTCCGCGAAGCGGTTCGGGCGGCCGTTGCGGTTAGAGCGACTCGCGTTAGCCACTCGTCGGACGAATCGCCCGAAGGGCTTCGTCCGACGAGTGCGGTGAGAACGACTTGCGTCAAAACAAAACAGTGGCCGGACGAAGCCCCTCGGGCGATTCGTCCGGCCACTGCCTCTGGCACCCATCCGGCCCTTATTCCACCACCACGCGCCGGTGCAGCTCCCAGGTACTGGCCTGTACCCGCAGCACGTAAATACCGGGCGGCAAGCCGCTCACGTCCACGTATTTTTGGCCCGCTATTTCGCTAAGTAACAACGCGGGCCGCACCACGCGGCCGGTGGCATCGAGCAGCGCAGCCGTGGTCGGGCCGCCGCCAGCGGGCAGTGTCAGGTTTAAGCGTTCGTGGGCCGGCACAGGCCACACGCCCACCCAGGGCGCGGCGGCGGAGCGCACCGCGAGCGGAGCGCTTTCCAGGTTCACCTCCACCATAAACCGGCCCAGGGTGCGAAACTCGCGGGGCGGTTTGAGGCCGGTAAGGGCCGAATCGCCGACGACGGAGTAGTACGCCGAATCGCGGACCGGATTTTCGGTTTGCGTGGCCAGCGGGTAGTAGTACCGGCCGGCCACGCGGGGCCGCGTTTGGGCCAGGCCCGCGAAGAACGCCCGTCCCGTGACCCGCACCGGCGTGGGCAGCGGCAGCGTAAGCCAACCGCCGTTTTGGGCGGCCGTAATGACGGCATCGGCCGAGCGGCCTAGCAAGCGGCCTTGCTCGTCGAGCACAACGCCGAAGATGGTGTTACCCGCGAGGTTGGGACTTAAATTATTGGCGACGAGGCGGATGCGGACGCTGCTCACGAGCGCGGGGGCGCGGAGCGGGTAGCGGCAAAGCAGGGTGCCGGTGTTGGCGAGGGGGCTGTCGAAGCCGATGTAGCCCGTGCCGAAGGCCGAGCCGGGAAAGCCGTTGGTGTAGGTGAGTTCGCGGGCCGTGGCCAGGGTCGAGTCGGCCTGCGTGTCGTTGCCAGTGTTTTGGTCGGGCGGCACCTGCACGGCGTAGCGCACGTAGCTGCCCGTGGTGCCGGCCGCCGGTGCCAGGCCCGGCAAGCGCACCGTGGTTTCGGCCCCCACGGCCAAACTGGGGATGGTAACGGTAACGGCTTGGCCCGCGCCGGGGCCGGGCACGAACGTAACGGGCACGTTGGCCAGGGGCTGGGTGCCCCGGTTGGCCACTACCGCCTGCACCGGGTACGGGGCCACGCAGGCTTGCTGGGCCACTTTGCCAGGGCCGTACACGCGTAGCACGGCCGCATCCTGGGCGGGCGGCAGGTAGCCCAGGCGCAGGATGGGCCGGTAGGGGCTTATTTGGTTGAGCGTCGGCGGCAGGGCCGTGGCGCTTACCGCGTTTTGTAACGACTGCGGCAAGAAATCCTTGCAGTCGTACACGCCCGAGGCGGCGATGGGGGCCGTGGTTTCCCACTCGTAAGCTAGGTAAAAGCCGCCGCCGGTGTAAGCAAACGGGGTTTGAAACGCCACATCAAACCAGCCCGCCACGGCCGGAATTGTGAGCGGCCCGCTGTACACGAGCTGAAACGGCACGGGGTTTTGCAAGGAGTACGCCCAGACGTTGGTCAGCGCGTAGTTGGGGTCGGTGGTGTTGCGCAGCCACAGGCGCAGGGTGCCGCTTACCGCCGCCGTAGCCGGCGTGCGCAACCGGAACCCCAACGATTGCAGCGGCAGGCCCGGCCCAATGCCCAGCACATCGGCGGGCGGGTACACGGCCAGCACGCGCTGGTAGTTCTTGGAGGGGTCGGGCCCCCGGCTCAGGGTGGAGGTTGTGATGTTGGGATGGCTGGCCTGCCCCGGCACAACGACCGTGGTACCCACCGGCTGCGCCAGGGCCGCGCCCGCCGTAGCCACCAACACGGCGAATGCCAAAGCGCGGCGTTTGAACTGGGAAAGAGGAGTCATTATTTCTGGTTGTTGGAAATATGGAAAACAGCAGCCGAGCAAAGGGCGCGGCCAGGCAGTACGCCCTAGCGCACCAGCGTCAGCACACCGCGCCGGTGCCGGGGGCGGCCCTGGCAATCGGGATACGTCAGTTCGTAAAGGTATTCGCCGCCCGCCGCGCCCGCGCCGTCCCAGCGCAGGGCCTCGGCCTCGTCGGTGCCAAACACGGGGATGCCCCAGCGCGAAAACACCCGCAGCCGCCCGCCCGGCAATGCCCCGCGCACGGGCACAAAGGCATCGTTGAGGCCGTCGTTGTTGGGCGTGAAGACGTTGGCCCCGGTAAAATCCACGGCCTGCGCGGCTACCGTCACCTCCTGGGTCAGCACCCGGCCGTCGGCCAGCAGCAGGCGCACGGGGTAGCGGCCGGCGCGGGCGTAGCGGTGGGCCACCTGGCTGCCGCTGCCGGCGTTGGCCGGGCCGCTGCCGGGGTCGCCAAAGTCCCAGCGCAGGCCGGCGGGCAGCCCCGCGCTGCTGGCCCAGAACTGCACCGAGTCGTCGGCGCAGCCCACCTCGTGGTTGAGGGCGGGCGGCGCGTAGAGCATATTGGTGATGACGGCGGGCATGGTCCAAGTAGGGCAATACCCTGGCAGGTGAACGTGGCCCCTTGGAGCCAGTTCGCAACCTACACCCGCCACGTTGGGTTGCCGGATGATGGCCGAAGCCAATGGCCGGTACACTATCAGTTGACCGGGCAAATTCGAAATAATCAGGTCATCGTAGTAGAGTGAATTTATCCACAGGGTGCTGTCGGGAGCAAGTTGCATACTTGTACCGCCGAAGGAAGTGAGGAGCGATGACACATAGGGCACGTTAGATACCCAGTACCGCGACTGGACGATGGCTGCCAGCGAAGGCTGGCTCAAGTTGTATTGCCATACGTCGTGGAAACGGCGCTGGCTGCGAACCGCCGCCGTATTGGGTTCGATGGTGTAGAGCAGGCGCGAATCGGGCGAGAAACAGGCCGCCACCGGTTGCGTATCAGGGACGTTACGCATCGGCGGCACCGTACAAGGCACCACCACCTCGTTGCTGACGATGCCCGTGGCGTTGTCGAAATCGTACAACCCCGTCCCCCCCGCCGCCTGTCCGTTGGGTATCACCCCGCAGGTCAACCGTTGCCCATTGGGG